>JAYSYV010001299.1:0-3386 GCA_043727245.1 Chloroflexota bacterium
AATCGAAATGACTACCACTTATAGACAAAGCGTCTCAATTTAGAACTACAGGTAGTACCCTTTCGGCCAAAATAAGGCTCTCTCCGACAAACTGCTAGCGTCTTAAACGATATTTTGCTAAAATTTAGCTCGTTCCTGTTTAGCACAATCCTTTAACTTTGCTCTTTTTAAATTGCTAACAAAATTTATAGTGAAAAGAGGTTATAAAAATGTCGCTTGAAGATATACCACAAATACCTGACCGGGATGAGCGCATTGCCGAAGTACTGACTGACGCTTACGGCGAGGAAGAACAACTGGGGAGCTTTGAAACTTACCTGGATGACACCCTGCAATTTCCTTTTGAGGCTGTCTGGCGCGACCCGGATGAAAAGGGCCACGCCGAACCGGTCAAAGTGCTAGGGGTGGCAGGCTCAAACCTACGGAGGGGTGTACTGCTCAAGGTTGAGCGGAACAAGAGTCACAAAGTGCGCCAGGTAGAAGCCGAGCAAATCTGGTTGCAGGTTGAAAATAGTATCAATGCTCAAATACTGGGCGATTACCGCCACTGGGTCAGCCATGCCCTGGATAATTACGAAGAGGATGAAGAAGACGGAGAAGAATGAATTGAGTAAAGTTACCCTGACCACGCTAAAAATTTACTTGCGGTCGCGTTCCCAGGAAGGAACGAATGGCCGATATTACCGACCTGTTTACCCGCCTGGAGGGCGTTAAAGAATACTACCAGCTAAAACTGGCCGGTAGTGAAGGCGATGCACAGGTACTGGAAAAGTATAAGGCTATAATCAAAAAGGAATTCTTTCCAGCGCGAGGTTTTGGTGCAGCCCGGCTTTCGGTAGCCCGTAAGGCTGTAATGGACTATAAAAAGCTCTCCAATTCACCCGAAGGATTAGCCGACCTTATGCTTTACTATGTCGAACAGGGAGTGAACTTTACCAATGAGTATGGAGATATTACCGAGGCATTTTACTCCAGCATGGAAAGCATGTACGAAAAAGCTTTACAGCATATTGTAAAATACCGTCTGGAAAACCAGTTTGAAGAGCAATGCCGGGCGGTAGTAACGAATACCAGCGTTATTGGCTGGGGCTTTCACGACAACCTTGGATCGTTTTATGACGAATACTTTGATGAAGATCAATAAGAAAATAACCTGAAGAAAGCTAACAATTTTATGTACGAAGCTAAAGGTCAGGCCAAGCAAGAAAGTGCCGGTTCGGCGCTGGGACAAACGCTGGCAGAAATGGAACACTCCCGGCTGGTCGAGCTGCTGCTGCGGCTTTGCGAGCAAAACGATACATTCCGGCGCACCTTACTGGAAAATATTACTATTCCGGCCCAGGTAGTGCAGCAGCAACCGATTAACCCAACCGAAGTACGCCGTCTCAAAAGCGAGATTTCCTACTACTTCAACCGCTTGCCCCAGACCCTGAGTGAATATTACGAGAATGACGAACTGGATGAGATAGACGACTTTTTCGACCAGATTGGCACCCTCAATCCGCAAGACCAATTAGACCTGCTGATGCATCTTGTAGAAGCCGGGAACGAGGTTTTGGACGAGTACGAAATCAACACCGCTCAACTGGGCCTGGCCCTGAATTATTACGGTCAGGCTGCCAGCCTCCTTTCACTTTCCTCAAAGGAGAAGCAGGGCCACTTTGACCGGATGTTAAAGACCCTTGAAGACCTGGAAATCTGGGATAACGGGACTGAAATGGAGGACCTCAAGGCCGGGTTGGACGCGCTGGCCTCTACTACCGAAGATTATACGTTCCTGCTGAAACGGTTTAAGAAATTAGCGGAAGAATATTCCAATGTAACCGATTGGGTGGCCGATTATTACCTCAAGCTGGGTGATGACGGGAATTACCTGGCCGTCCGGCAAGCGAACCTTGTAACCGAGGCCCATTATCTCGAACTGGCCGGCTACTGGCGGAACAAAGGCGATGAGACAAAGTACCTCGAAACTCTGGAAAGCTGGTTGGTTCGGCTGGACGAAAACAAAGCGCAACCCCAATCGGTACCGTTCTCCTCAGCTTCCCTGCGGGCAAGCGGCACTATTCTGGAACGGCTGGCCGGGTATTACCGGGAACATGGGGATGACGAAAACCTGCTGCGTGTCCTGCTGGTCCAGGCCGTACACCAATGGCCCACCCTCGAACTATACCAGCAGGTTGAGGAAGTAGCTGGTCGGCTAAAGCGCTGGCAGGACGTGCGGGAGCAGTTCCTGGGCTTGATTAATCCCTATAATTACAAAATACTGGCTGAAATCTACCTTTACGAAAAAGACTGGCAGGCCGCCATAGACCTGGCCCGGCAGAAATCCGGCCAGGAGGATGTCAAAAGCCTGGTAGCCGACACTGTGAAGCAGCACCGGCCCGAAGCCGCTATCGAGTTGTACCTGAGCCTGGTGGATCTTAACATCGAGCGGGCTAACCGCAAATATTACCAGGTAGCGGCCCAGTATGCCGCTCGTATCAAGGAAGTTTACGGGCAAATCCTGAAAGACCCGGCAAGCTGGCAGCGTTATGTAAGCAAAATAAGAAGCGCTAACAGTCGCCGCCCGGCGCTACTGGACGAATTTAAGGCGCTATAGGATAGAATGTGGCAGTAAACGAAATCTGCCCATCTGTTATAAAAGGAGGAAAACAACCAAATGCCTAAAGCTAAAAGGTCTGAGAGTGTGCCAAAAGAGATGCAAGAACGCTTTAACGAAATAAGCGGTCTTATTGACGCTTTTTGTGATGAATACCTGAACGACGAATGGAAACAACTTTGCCGCCAGCTAACCGCCGCTTTAAGTCGGAAACGGCCTTCTCCACTGGTAACAGGTAAAGCGCCTACCTGGGCCGCCGGTATTATTCACGCCCTGGCGATGGTGAACTTTCTTTTTGACCCGTCACAGAAACCTCACATTAAAGCGAGCCAGCTAAATGATTACTTCAAGTTAAGCCAGAGTACCGTTTCGGCCAAATCAAAGCAAATCCGCGATTTAATGAAAATGCACCAGTTGGACCCGGACTGGACCCTACCCAGCAAATTAGGTAGTAACCCCTATGTCTGGATGCTCAGTGTAAATGGCTTTATGCTTGACATTCGCTATGTTGACAGAGAAATTCAGGAGGAAGCTTTCCGGCAAGGGTTGATACCCTATATCCCTGCCGATCAGGCTGATGAAAATGAGTGAGGGGTTGTCTTTCTCGAGTATGGTATTTAAAGGCGCATGTCATCACCTAAAATGTAACCCTGACAGCTCTTTTGCATCACGAGTAATGTAACCCTACACTTTTAATTTTCATTAAGCGCAGGGAGAAATAAAGTGAGAATATCTATGAGCTTTTCAGCTAAAAGAGAATTACTAATCCAGATAGTGCCTCACTATG
>JAYSYV010001300.1:0-3381 GCA_043727245.1 Chloroflexota bacterium
GGTGGTTTTGCCGTGATCAACGTGGCCGATAGTGCCAATATTGACGTGCGGCTTAGTTCGCTCGAACTTCTGCTTTCCCACCTTGGGTGTCCTCCTTAATATCGAGCGCCACTGGCTGTAGCGCCCCTGATTGCTAAGTAAATATCTTTTAAATGCTGGAACCGGTTGATTTCAGACTCAAAAAAGGAATGCAAGCTGCATTCCCTCCAGATTTCTAAACTTGTTGTGTTTCATCCAGAGCTGACGACAGCCACTCAATGGTCCAGGCTTAAAGGTCAGTCTATTAGTTAGTTCTACGAAGATGATATGGAGCCCATGAACAGGATCGAACTGTTGACCTCATTCTTACCAAGAATGTGCTCTACCGACTGAGCTACATGGGCCTATCAGCAAAATAATGGTGGGCAGGACGGGATTCGAACCTGTGTAAAGCTTCCGCTTGACGGTTTTACAGACCGTTGCCATTAACCACTCGGCCACCTGCCCATTGTGCGCTGATTTTAAAACTAACTTGTTAAACTGGCTTAAAGATAAAGTCGTTGCTATCCTCTGGCCCGTCTCAAAATTGAGCTATGGAGCCGACGGAGGGATTCGAACCCACGACAGGCTGTTTACAAAACAGCTACTCTACCCCTGAGTTACGTCGGCAGTTAACAATTCTGTCTTTGGACCTGCCTGCTAGCTACCCTCAAACTCAAAATTACCCGTAAGCGAGAGTGAGTATAGCCTAAAATGAGCTGAATGTCAAGCCTGTCAACCCGGAATTTCAAATTATGTTTAGGCTTAATTGCTGCTTACCGGCACTTCTTTGGAAGCTTCTTCGACCTGAATCAATTTGAAATGAGTAAGCGGGATAGTAAAGCTGAAAGTGCTGCCGCTTTCCAGGGCGCTGGAGGCCCACACCTTTCCGCCGTGCATCTCGACCAGCTTGCGCGTGAGAGCCAGACCCAGGCCGCTGCCCTGGTACTGGCGGGAGTAACTGTTATCCACCTGCCGGAACGACTCGAAAATGCTTTCCAGGTTCTTCGGGTTGATGCCGATGCCGGTATCCTTGATTTCGAGCAGGGCCATCTGGGTTCCTTTTTCCAGACCAGGCTCAATCCGTCCGCTTATCTGAACCTTACCGCCCGGCGGTGTGAATTTGATAGCGTTGGAAACAAGGTTGTAAAGCACCTGCCGGAAGCGGCCCCGGTCAGCCGAGATAACATCCAGTTCCGGCTCGAAATTGGCGAGTATGCTCAACTCTTTCTTGGCGGCCAACGTGCCTAGCTGGGTAATTATTTCACCGACAGTGTGGCGGACCGAGAAATCTTCCCAGTGTAAATCCATTTTCCCGGCCTCCACTTTCGAGAGGTCAAGCACATCGTTGACCAAATCGAGCAGGTGGCGGCCACTGGTTACGATGTTGCCCACGTAACGCTGCTGTTTCTCGGTCAGTTCGCCAAAGATGCGGTCCTGCAAGATTTCACTAAAGCCAATAATAGCGTTAAGGGGAGTCCGTAATTCGTGGCTCATATTAGCCAGGAATTGCGACTTGTGCAGGTTCACCCGTTCCAGTTCCTCGTTGGTCCGTTCCAGCTTTTCGTTGGAGCGGGTAAGTTGTTTGGTACGGGTTTCCACTTTATGTTCCAGTTCGCGGTTCCAGTGTTCCAGGGCCACCCTGGTCTTGCGTAAACCTAGAATCATGCCGTTGAAGGAGGCGCTCAGTTCGCCTACCTCGTCCTGGCTGGTAATCGGAATTTGCTCGTTCAAGTTGCCGGTGGTGGTAATCCGGTTGGCGGCACTGGCAAGCTCGCGGAGCGGTCGGGTAATAGTATTTGAAAGCCAGATTGCGATTATACTGATGAGGATAATGGCTGTAACTACCACCGCCAGGGCAATAAGAGCCAGCCGGGTTATGCCCTCAAAGGCTTCGCTGGCGGCCTGGGAAATAATCACTCCCCAACCGGGGCGGCCCGGTATGGGGCTGTAGCCGGCCAGATAGTGTTCGCCATCAGCCCCGGTATATTCGGTAACACCTTTTCCCCCGGCTAAAACCTGGGTCAGTTGCGAATTGGTAATCGGTTTGCCAACCTGATTGGGGGCTGAACTGGCAAAGATAGTGCCGGTTTCGTCCAGCAGCGCGGCGTTAGTCGTGCCATCCGTGCGAACATTATTGGCGATGTCACTGGCGTAGTCCATTTTGGTTTCGACTTCCAGGCTGCCCTGGAAAATTCTCACGGCATCCAGGATGGGTACTGCTATCAGCATTGAAGGTTCGCGGCCCGGCGCGTTAAAGATTATTTTGGAGAAATAGTTTTCGCCACTGTGCGTCCTTAAAAAGGCCGGGTCGTTAGCCATGTTGAAGGGAGTCGCATCAATAGGGGAAAGGGTAGCCTGGGTTTCTAGCCGTTCCAGGGAACCGTTAAAGAAGGCCCGCCGAGTACCGTCCTTATCAATCCAGGCCAGCGATTGATACATCTCCGGGTTGGCCCGTTTAAGGAGGCGAAAGACAAACAAGAGGCTGGTTTGGGCGGTCGGGTTTAATTCATTAAAAGAGTGAGCGGCCAGATTCAGGTCCGAAACGATATTTTTAAGCTGGCTCTCGAACTGGCCGCTGATTAGCCCGGCCACTTCCAGGTTGCGTTTGCTGACTTCGTTTTGAACTTCCTGGCGGCTTAACACCACTGTCAGGATACCTAAAGCCGATAGCGCAATAAAACCGACCAGTAGCAATACGATTGCCAACTTGGTCTGGATGCTGCGCTGTAAGCGGGCCTTAACTGCCTTGTAGGGATTAAACTTCATATAGTTCGGTTTTAATTCGTAGAACGTTCAACGATTATCGCGGACTGTTAGCAAAGAAATGCTCTTGCGACATCGTTATAATCGGGAACCCGGCGTGTTTGACCAGGTGCGAAGTTTTCTCATCTTCGCCAAAATTAAAAGCCAGGTCGAGCGATTTCCCCTCGCTGATACTTTTTAGTTTCTCAATAGTCACCGGGTCGTGGAAGAATTCTGTTACCGGGCTATCTGGCGGCACGACTATTAGCCAGCGCGAATTTGGCTCGAAATTTTGCAAAGTGGCGGCTAGTTCTTCCAGGCTGGCTTCCGCAGTCAGAAAAAGCTTCTGCCGGTCGGCATCAACCAGTTTGTAATAGAGATAGCCCACGACAATCTTGATGACCGCTACAATCGGCACGCCCAGAAGTAAGCCCATCGGCCCCAATAGAGCCGCCGCCGTTATAGTGGTAAAAATGACCAGCAAGGGCGGCAGCTCGACAATCCGGCCAATTATGTTGGGGATTACCACCAGGTCTTCCAGTTGGCGCAAGATGAACAGGCCGATAATTACGATTACTACCAGCGTCACGCCATCCAGGCCAAAAGAGACTTTCGGAG
>JAYSYV010001301.1:0-10213 GCA_043727245.1 Chloroflexota bacterium
TATCCCTGGTAGTGACGACCAGCGCTGTATCAGCTTTGCCGTGCAAAGCGTTAGCTTGAATTAATTTGCAAGCAGGCTGTTCAATTTAATTTTGCAGTAGGATAAAACGTCAACTTTGTTGAGTAATAAGTTTCCGGGGCATAGTTTTGGGGCTGACACGAGGCCAGCCCCAATTTAGAAGGTTCAGGAGATACAGTTTTTGGAGCAGCGGATTACTAACCCAGCACGTTGCTCTGGGTCGGTTTGGCCGGGCTGCTTGCTTCCAGGGTTGGGTCTACCTCAACGAAATGCGAGGTTTGCGGAGAAGTTTGCTGGCGGTCGGCTTCTTCCCGGCGAAGTTGTTCGACTTCCTGGCGCAAACTTTCCTGACGACGCTGCAACCAGAAAAGATAGGCCGCAATTAGCAGCCAGACAGCCGTAAAGGCCGCGATGACGTAAATAAAGCCTGTTTCCACCTGGTCGGAGGAAGGCTTGACCTGGGCGACTATTTCGCCCAGGTTTAAAGTCAGTGAAGTGAAATTCATGCGAAATCCTCATCCTCTAAAAGCGTCATACGCACCCCGGCTACCTGGTCGCGCAAATTCTCCAGCCGTATGCGCTGAATCATCAGGTATATAAAGAACTGGCTAAAAGTAACAATCGAAATTACCAGGGTCACAATCATGAACCCTTCCAGGGCCACGGCCTTGTCGTTCGCCCCGAAGATTATAGGGTGCAGACCAGCCGGGAAAAAGCGGGTGGAAAAGTAGACCAGTGGTACATTGATAAACCCGATAATCCCGAAAACGGCGGTCAGGGCGGCTTTGCGGTTAGGGTCTTCCACCGAGCTACGCAGCATCCAACCTGCCAGGTAAACCACCAGCATGATTGTTACGGTGGTCAGGCGCGGGTCCCAGGTCCAGAAAGTACCCCAGGCATATTTGGCCCAGATTGAGCCGGTTACAATGCCAATCAGGGAAAAGAAGACCCCCAGTTCCAGCCCGGTTATCATCAAAATATCCCACTTGCGCTGGCGAGTCCGCCAGTACCCCAACCCGCCTACAAAGTAAATCGTGAAGGAGAGCAGACACAGGATATTCGAGGGCAGATGGAAATAGAAAATCCGCTGCGAATATTTTAATTCGAAGTCGGACGGAGCCAGCAAGATAAAGAGCAGGGTTATCGGAAAGGACACCAGCATTGTCCAGAGTAATACCCTGGACCAGTCGAAATTCCGCTTGCCGCTGACACTCCCGCTGCCTAAATTCATTTTTTTGGTTATTGTTGCCATTTAATTAAAGACCCTTATGTTTTTACTTCTGATAACTTATTACGAGCAGCTATGCCAGGCCGTTTTGCCTGGATTCATTCTTCTAAAACCAGTTCAAAAAGCAGCGCCGGCACTACCAGGAAAATTAAATCGAAAAAAATCATTAAACCGATAGCATTGCCGATTTCATCGAAAGGCCGGTTCGACAGGATAGCAGCCGTAGATTGTGAGGCGGCAATAATGACCGGCAGCATAATCGGGAAGAACAGCACCGGCAGTAAAACTTCCCTGGCCCTGGTGTTGACTGCCATCGCGGCAAAGAGTGTGCCGATTTCAGCGAACCCAATGGTCCCCAGCAGCAGCACCGGCAAGAGTTCGAGCTTCAGGACTGAGAAGTTGAACAGCAAGCTGAAAATCGGGGCCAGCAGTAGTTCGACAATAATGATAAAGGTAAAATTGCCCAGGGCTTTGCCGTAAAATATCGCGCTGCGCTCGGTTGGGGCCAGCAGTAGACCTTCTAAAGAACCCCGGTCTTTCTCGTTGATAAAGGAGCGGTTCAGCCCCAGCACGCCCGCGAAGGTAAAGGCCACCCAGAGTAGACCCGGCGCGACATCGCCCGCTTCCTTTAACTTGCCAGGTAGCGCAAAGACAAAGACCATCACCACCAGCAGACTGAAGATCGACATGGCGCTAAAGATTTCTTTAGTACGCAACTCGGTCCGCACATCTTTGAGATAAATCTGCCAGGCCACTCTGAAATAGGCCGGTAGTACAAAGTTGCCCCTGGTATGGCCCGTTTCAACTTCCTGATTTTGTTTTACTGTTCTCTCCATAATCATAGGGTCTTCTAAGTTTGGCCTCAAGCCGGTTTGAGCTTCAATATTCTTACGGCCTCTAGCGCCGTATAGCATCATAATACCAGCTTTGAACCTCGTCTGCCGCCAACTTGTCAGCAGCGGCTTCTCGCACGATGCGCCCACCGGACAGCACTACTACCCGGTTGCTCAAAGCCAACCCTCGTTCCAGGTTGTGGGTAGTCATCAGGACGGTCCGGGGTTGGCCCTGGTTATCCGGTTCAGCGATAATCCGGGCCAGCATTTCGGCGGCGTGGCGGTCCAGGCCGGTATCCGGTTCGTCCAGCAAAAGAATCGGCGGCTGGTGCAGGATGGCACGGGCGATGGAAAGCCTCTGCTGCATGCCTCTCGAAAAGTAGCGGACGCGCTGGTCGGCCCGGCGTTCCAGCCCGACTTTTAGCAGCATTTCCTCGACCCGCTGTTCAAGGCTTTCCCCGCCCAGACCGTAAAGCTTGCCGTAAAATTGCAGGTTTTCCCTGGCGGTCAGGTCTTCGTACAGGTAGGTCAGGTGGCTAATGATGCCTATCAGGGACCGGATACTGGACCGGGCTTCGGTTAAGGGGATACCGGCGATTTCGAGCGTCCCGGCGCTGGGCCGGGCCAGCATCGCCAGGATACGCATTAAAGTAGATTTACCGGACCCGTTCGGACCAAGCAAAATCACGCGCTCTCCCAGAGTCAGGCTCAGGTTTACCCCTCGTAGCACTGTAAAATGGCCGAAGTTTTTGGTAATACCGTTGGCCCGCAGCATCACCGGCTTTCTCTCGGCTTCCAGCACTACTGTCTGGGATACCGGCAAATTATTCATCTGTTCGATTTTGCTCATAACTTTTTCAGCATGCTACTTTTTCGTGCGGATTCAGCCTTAACCTTTAACCGGCCTTCTGGATGCCGGACCGTTTTAGCAAGCGGTCAATTGCTTCGTTCGAGTTATGCAGGACTGCCGCCCGGTCAATCGTGGTGAGGCGGTGGTTTTCCATAACCACCCGACCATTGATAATAACCGTTTCAACATCCCGCTTGGAAGCGCTATAGACCAACCGAGAAATCGGGTCAACACCTCTGGAAGGAAAGGCATGTAGCTGGTTGAGGTCTAACAGCACTACATCAGCTTGTTTGCCGACTTCAATACTCCCGATTTCATTTTCCAACCGCATTACCCGCGCTCCGCCCATTGTCGCCATTTTGAAGACTTCACGGGCTGGTAGACAGGTCGGGCCGTGTAGAACTTTCTGGACGAAGGCAGCCAGGCGCATTTCCTGAAACATATCCAGGTTGTTGCTGCAAGCCGCACCGTCCGCACCCAGGCCGACCACGATGCCCGCTTCCTGCAAGGCCGGGACATCGGCAATGCCGCTGGCAAGCTTGAGGTTAGAGCTTATACAGTGGGTCACTTTGACGTTGCGGTTGGCTAAAATCTGCCGCTCCTGTTCGTCCAGCCAGACTGCATGGGCCAGGATAAGGCGCTCGGTTGCCAGGCCGATATGGTCGAGATAGGCCACGTTCCGCATACCGCGTTCGGCCTCAACCAGGGCAATTTCGCCCCGGTTTTCGCTGGCGTGGGTATGCACCATAACATCATAATGGGCCGAAAGGTCGCGTACGCCAGTCAAAAGTTTTTCCGTACAGCTAACCACAAAGCGAGGGCAGAAGGCGTACTGTATCCGACCGCCATCGTAACCGTGCCACTTTTTGAGCAATTTTACGCTTTGCTCCAGTGAGTCGGCGGTATTTTCAAATAGCCCTGCCGGGACTTGGGCCCCGTGGTCCATCATCACTTTACCGCTCATGGCCCGGATACCGCTTTCAGCCAGAGCCTTAAACGCGCTCTCAGTATGGTGAACCGTTTCCATATCTACCAGCGAGGTGGTTCCGCTTTCGATCAGTTCGCCAATACCCAGCAGAGCCGACCAGTAATTGGATTCTTCATCGTGGGAAGCTTCCAGCGGCCAGATGCGCTTGCGTAGCCAGTCCATCAGTTCCAGGTCGTCGGATTGACCTCGAAAAAGAGTCTGACAAAGATGAATGTGGGTCTGGACGAAGCCGGGAATAAGCGTTTTGCCCGTCGCGTCAATAACTTTGTCAACCTGCTCCCCGGCGGGAATCTGGCCGATAGCCACAATTCGGTTTTCTTCAATCAACACATCGCCGGTCAGAATTTCTTCAGCCGGATTCTGGGTAATTATTTCAGCGTTTTTAATTTGAATTTTCATTGTTTAGCTGTGGTAAGAAGTCCGATTGCACGGGTTTAGATTTTAAAATAATAGCCAGGCTTTCAAGTATTGACAGCACTGCCACATCCGGCGCAAAAGCGATCATCTTCGGTAACTTCTTTGCCACAGGTCAGACATAACAGGGGTAACGGGGCGCTACACTGGCGACAGAACCGGTCGCCGGATTTGAAAGGTGTGCCGCACTCGCTGCATTTAAGTTTTTCCTTGATGGCGACTTTGAAGTAGAACTTGCCAGTTTCGCCGGTCTTGCTTTTGGTGGCGGTGGCGGTGGCCGAGGCCGGATGCGGTTCGGTATTTGAAGAAGATACCCGGCTGCGATTTAAGACCACGTCAGGTTTTTCGTAAGACGGCAACGAGTTACCGGCTATCTTGTGCTGGAGCTGGTCAATTTGTTCTTGCAAAGCCTCCAACCGAATTTCGGAACGCTGTTTTAGCTCGGCGTAATCATGGTCCTCCATAATGCCAAGCTCACGGTCGAACTCCAAATCTTCCAGGACACGGCTTTCGGCCAGGGCGCTTTCCTGCAAGCCTTCCAACTGGCTTATTTCCAGCCGGTGGCTTTCCAGGGGTTGCTTACGCCGTTTCGCCTCGCTTTTGAGCGGTTGGGCCACCACTGTCACGATTATAACAGCCAGAGCCAGCCCGGCCAGCCAACCTAAAAGAGCAGTTGTATCGTTGCTGACAGGCGGCGGTGGTGTAACTTTTTGCACCGGTGATTGTAAAATAACTGACCAGACTACCATGTTAAGTTATCTAAACTCCTACCGGTTCGGTTTCTTTGCCGAACCGCACTTTTTGGGTAGCAGGCTGGCGGGCTGGCACAGGGTCCGGCCAGATTGCAATAGTAAGCCCGATTACGGTAATTAACAGCCCTAACCAGCTCCACATCATCAAAGGATTGACCCATAGCTGGAAGGCTGCCCCGGTTATAACCGGATTACCGGCACTGTTCATCACCGGGTTGCCGCTGCCATCGCGCTGGGTTTCGATAGCCTGTAGCGGCATACTGATATAAAGGTCTTCCAGGGGGTCTACCCGGATGAAGACGACTGTATTGGCTTGCTGGCTGGTCGTGTAAAGCTCGGCGGCGGGCATCAGTGCCTCCTGGGGTTTGCCGTCTTTCAGGACTGACATAGTAGCCTGAAAGCGCATCTTCAGGGGCGAACCAATCGCGTCAATTTTATCCAGCTTGATCTGGTATTCGTGAAAGCCCTTGATAGTCATGGTTTCGCCGATGTTAGCTGTAACGCCCCTGGTTTCATCTATCGAGTAACGTGTATCGCCCACCTGGATGATACTGACCTTGAAGATGGACGAGGCCAGGATAACAACCATGATAATAACTATGCCCAGGTGGACCAGCAAACCGCCGTAGCGGGGCCGGTTGCGCTTTACCAGGTAACTTACTGCCGGGAGGATTTTGCCGTCAGTGTGGCGACTTCTGGCCCGGATGCCCTTGAAATAGTCCAACCCGACCGTACTGGCGGTGAAAATCGCAATGGCGAAACCCAGGATGCCGATTACCTGGCGCATACCTAAAGCATAAAGTACAGCCGACCCGGCGAAAGCCAGCGAGGCCGGAATCCAGAAGCTTCGCGAGAGGCTTTCCAGGGTAGCCCGCCGCCAGGCAATTAGAGGGCCGATGCCCATCAAGAACACGATTGCCAATAACACCGGGGCGACGGTCTGGACGAAATAAGAGGCTTTGACTTCGCTTTTAACGCCGGTAGTTATCTGGCTGACCAGGGGCGACAACGTACCCCAGAGCATGAAAATTACGGCCAGGAAAAAGAGGATATTATTGAGTAGGAAGCTCGTTTCGCGGGAAAACAGACCGTCCAGCTTGTTATCGCTCTTGAGTTCGGGCAGCCGCATAAAGACCAGGCCAAACCCGACAATCAAAATCAGGCCAATCCAGATCATGAAATAGGGGCCGAGGGTGCTTTCACCAAAGGCATGGACCGAGCTGAGTACCCCGCTGCGGGTCAGGAAAGTGCCAAAGAGGGAGAGGGCATAGGCGATAATTGCCAGCGAGAGGTTCCAGACTTTGAACTGGCCGCGCCGCTGTTGAATCATGGCGCTGTGCAGCAGGGCCGTATTGATAAACCAGGGCATAATGGCGGCGTTCTCAACCGGGTCCCAGGCCCAGTAACCGCCCCAGCCTAACGTGACGTAAGCCCACTGACCGCCCAGGAAATTGCCCAGGGTTAGAAAGACCCAGCTCACCAGAATCCAGCGCCGGGCCAGCCGGACCCAGCTATTATCTAATCTACCGCTTGCCAGGGCCGCGAAGGCGAAACCAAAGGCGGCAATAGTGCTGACATAGCCCGTATAGAGAATAGGCGGATGAATCATCATGCCGGGGTTTTGCAGCAGGGGGTTAAGACCTTTGCCGTCCTGGGGTACGATTGCCATTGGCTGAAAGACATTCACGACCAGGGTACACATGCCCAGAAAGAAAGCGGTCCCGCTGCACATGGCGACAATAATCCAGGGGCCAAGTTCGCGAGGCTGTATCTTGCGGGTCTGGATTAGCAGGAAGGCCATACAGATTGCCAGGATTAGCGACCAGAGCAGCAGCGAACCTTCCTGACCGCCCCACATAGCCCCGACTTTAAACCACCATTCCATCTCACGGGAAGAAACTTCCACCACGTAACGTAGGGAGAAATCGCTGGTCAACAGGGCATACTGGACGCAAGCTACACCCAGTGCTACCAGACCCACCACCGCCCAGGCAGCTACCCGTCCACTTTTAATAAGCTCCGGGTAGCGTCGCAGCGCCCCGACGCTTAAAGCAATTACCGCATAGGCGGACATAACCGTCCCGACCAGTAACGCTACATAACCTATCTGGTTCATATCCTTATTTCTTCAACCTGTGCTAAACCTGTTTGTAAATGAATTTAGATGCCTTGAAAATATACCGACCTGTAGATACCAAAAAGGTGATTGCACTTAAGCCGCCTTACTCACAGCCTTTTCTTACAATCACCTCACGCCTGACCAGCGGTTACTAATTGCTTTCGGCGCTGGAGCTATACTTGGAAGGGCATTTGGCAAGCATTTCGTTGGCCGAAAAGACCCCATTAGTATAAGTGCCGGTAACTACCACTTCGGCTTCGTCCTTAAAGGTGTCCGGCACGATTTTTTTGTAAATTACTTTCATGGTCTGAGAGGCATCAACTTTATCCATAGCGACGAAAGAAACTTCTTTGGTCTGATCATCCCTGGAAATCGAGCCAGGAACGACTTTCCCGGCTACCCTTACTTCTTTACTGTTGGCGGCCAGGTTAGCCTGTTTGCCATGAAATTCGGCGATGGTGACGTAGTAAACCGTGCTACCTTGCATCGCCACAGCCACAATTGCCAGTGCAGCTACGGCAATTACAACCCCGGCAGCTATAAATTTGCGATTGGAACTTTTAGGCTTGCGGTGTTGTCCGTAATTATTCGGTCTGTTTTGACCGGGCGGAGTCTGCGTGGGCTTTTCCTGGATTGGTGTCATTTTTATTGATCCCGATAAAGTTAGCTAATTGTAATTGTTTCACGAACCGAACCTGAACTGAACTAAAGTTATCATAAACCGTTCTATAAATCAATAAACTGCTCTGCTGCCTAATCAAACCCTAATCAGGTTCAAACCTTTCTCATAATTCGGTTGGTTCGAGTTTAGCTGGATATATCAGAGCCTATGCTATAATTAATTGGGCGTGAAACGTGCAACGCTAAATAACCTTGGAGTGTATTGGGTAAAGGCTTAAACATGTTAAGCTTTACTTTGCCGCACGAACTCTCTTTTGTATCCTCACGTTCAACTTTTCACCTTAAATGGCATTATGAGGAAATGTTTTGGACGCTAAACCTTCCGACCCTACCTTAAAATCAAGTTCTATCAAGAGCGCCCGGCAAATTTACCGGCGCGGTATGCGGTTGTGGCGCAAAACGGTTGGTCGGGTGGTTGATTGGCCGCCCGCTGCGGGCCATTTTGCTCTGGGTAATTTCGATAGTGCCGTAGCGGTCTGTACCCTGAGTAGTACGGCCCTGATTGACCAGCTTAGCCCCGAATACAGCGCTATCAACGGCTCAATCCAGACCCCTAACCTGGGTCTGGAAAAGATGATTCGCAACGTGGTTTCCAATCCCCGCTTGCGATATCTGGTTTTGTGCGGTAAGGAATCGCCCATTTTCAAGGTGGGCGAGGCTATTTTGATGTTAAAAGCCAACGGCCTGGACGAGCAGGCCCATATTATAGGAGCGACCGGCTCGCTGGCCGAATTGACCAACTTGCCCCGCGAAACCGTTGAAACCTTCCGCCAGCAAATCGAACTGGTTGATTATATTGGCGAACTAAACCCTAAAAAGCTTAACCAGGCTATCACGGAGCTTTTCGAGCGCCAGGCTCCGGCCTATCAACCTACAGAGGCCGCTCAACCTTCTCAATTTCATCTAAGTGGCGCTGCGCCACTGGAATTACAGGCCCAGCGCCGGACCTGGCTGGAACTGGACCCGCTCGGTTATTTCGTAGTCAACTTGGACCGCGAAAAGAGTCAAATCGTCCTGGAACGTTACACCACCGACAAGAAGCTGACCCATATAATCCGAGGCCGTGCCGCTGACATTATCTACCTGACCGCCATCCGCGAAAAGTTACTCTCCCAGTACGACCACGCTGCCTACCTGGGCGCGGAACTGGCAAAAGCCGAAACTGCCCTCTACAACAACCTCCCCTACGAACAGGATAAAAAATTACGCCTTCGTCCTACTCAATAAAGAAAATTTTATTTTTCTGGGAGTTATCCTACCGTTAACAGCGTGGATACTTTATTAATTTCCTAAAGAAACCGACTTGCCATGAGTCAGGTCAAACGAATCGTTTTGAGAACCAACTTGCCCTATATGAGGTCTATCAAACATGAATAAAAACAAACACAATGTCATCCTGAACCGAAGTGAAGGATCTCCGGGCCGTTGGCCTAAAGTATTATTGAACCCATAGCCTGGTCCAACCCTGTCGTGCCATCATTAGGTGCTTGATATCTATGAACCATCTTTAACCAAACCAATCCTGACTTAAATCAACCCAGGTAGGATTAGTTTCTGCAATTAACGTTTCCTTTTTTACCCTTAGCCAGCCCTTCAATTGTTTTTCCCGTTCAATAGCTGCCCTTGCATCAGAAGTATGCTCGAAATAGACCAGCTTTGTAATATTGTACTTCGCAGTAAAACCCTCAACCAGCTTGTTTTTATGCTCAAAGACCCGGCGTTCGAGATCATTGGTTACTCCGATGTAGAGCGTGCGGGTGGCGCTACTCATGATGTATACGTAGTATTGCTTCATAGGCAAGTTGTTCGTTTAATATGCTAAAGGTCAAGAACCTATTCAGGTCAAGACAGGGTTGGACCAGGCCATGTGTTCAATAGTGCTTTAGGCCAATGGCCCGGAGATCCTTCACTTCGGTTCAGGATGACATGGGGAGCTTTTATGGCTGACTTATTAATCCTGACTCATGGCAAGTGAGGTTTCGTAAAGTTAGCCTGTTAGAAAAGCACCAACTCCGGGTTGTAGCCGGTCGCTTCGGCGATTAGTCGTAAAACCTTTTCAGTATCGGAGGGGCGCAGGGCAATATCGAAATCATTCATGTTAATTTCCAGCTTAGGGCCAATCTGGTATTCTACGAAAAAGCGGTCGTAGGAGCGGTTGAGAGCCGCCAGGTAGTCCCGGTCAACTCCGCCTGACTCATAGCTGCGGCCACGCAGGGCAATCCGCTCTAAAAGGGTGTCTTCGCTGGCCCGCAGATAGACCAGCAGGTCGGCGGGACGTACCGCGTCTTCCAGCAAATAATAGAGGTCGCTGAGTGTGCCGAACTCGCGGG
>JAYSYV010001302.1:0-10203 GCA_043727245.1 Chloroflexota bacterium
CGGTCGGTGGGCATCTCTTCACCTTCATGTTTGGCGTGGGAGAACTCGGCCAGAATTTTGACATAAGATTTCTTCAAGACGTGGGTCAGCACATTAAGCCGGCCCCGGTGGGCCATGCCGATAAGCACCTGGCGAGTGCCGGTATCCTGAGCGCCAAGTATGATTTCGTCGAGCATTGGGACCAGGGTATCGTTGCCTTCCAGGGAAAAACGTTTCTGGGCCGGGAAAGTGGTGTGCAAAAAGCGCTCAAAAGCCTCGACCTCGGTAAGCCGCCGCAACTGGGCGCGAGCCACGTTGGGCTTTAATTTTTTCTGGAAAAGCCCCAGGCCGACGGCATCGCGCAACCAGTAGCGCTCTTTGGGACTCTTTACCTGGTCAAACTGGTAACTGATTGTGCCGGAGTACATATCGCGCAGGCGTTGGACGGCTTCGCGGGCGTTGGCAGCGTGTTCGGCTGCGTGGCCGCCGATAACACTGGCCGGTAAATTCGCCAGGTCTTCCTCGGAAATGCCGTGTGTTTCGGTAAGCATGGACGGGTCGCCCAGAGGCGGGCTGCCCAGTGGGTCCAGGTGCGCTCCAAAGTGGCCCCGCTCCCGGATAGCGTTCGCCAGGGCCGCTGCCGCCACCACGTGGCCTATCTGGACATTAGTCTGCTCTTGCGCGGCAGGGGCAGTTCGACTGAGAGAACTCGCCGGTTGGGGCTGACCGGTCAGGAGGGCATCTATCGCTGATGCATGTTGTTCAAAAAAAGCCCTGGTTTCAGCATCAATAGAGGCAGGGTCTAATTTGTATCGTTCAAAAAGCTCTAACACATAACCGGCGTTAGGGCCGTAAAAAGATTCCAGGTCGTTCATAACAATCTTTTCCTCAGTTGAATCAGTTAATCGGGCTAAAAGCTGTATCGCCTTTGAGTATCGTCAGCTTTTAATACTTAGAGCATTTCCTGTTAGCAGTCTTCAGAATAACCCTTAACCTATTTCAAGTTAGTTTTTATTTTAATACCCTGAAAATTATAACATAGGACTACCTATCAAAACGAGGGCCAGCAGATAATTAGTTATGCTTACCATTATAGACGGGCTGTATAATGTCCAATTGTAATACCACCTCTAAATTTCTTCTATGATAGAAAGCTCACTTTGTCAATACAACTATAAGCTCACTTGTGATATTATGTTCAGGACTTGTGATAGACGTGCTATAGGTTAATCCTGAAACAAAAGTCATTAATTCGCCGGAAATATCCATGCAATCTTTTTAATAGCCCGACTGAATAAAAAGTGAAAGCGGATAGCAACGGCGCTAAACCTACTACACAAAAAG
The DNA here is from genome assembly GCA_043727245.1 of Chloroflexota bacterium. Classification (GTDB taxonomy): domain Bacteria; phylum Chloroflexota; class Chloroflexia; order Chloroheliales; family Chloroheliaceae; genus 54-19. The sequence goes on from JAYSYV010001302.1 coordinate 1,324, forward strand.
GCAGAGTGTAATGACAGAGGAAAATAAAAATCCAATCCCGGCTTCTCCCGAAACTCAAGCGTCCGATGTGCGCGAGGAACTCAGTCAGAAGGACGTAACCCACCGGGGCGTTCCGGCTGAACCGGCCCGTGACGGAGGGGATACTCAGAGCTACATGGGAGCGATGGAAGAAAATGTTACGCCGGTAATGGCTCCCGTAACCGGGCCATCCGACCTGACCGGCGATGAGAAATCCAGCGATAAGAACCCGGATGTCAATCCTCAAGATGAATTAACCCCAGGCTAATCGTATAGAGCCGGGTGACAGGCCAGGCGGAGCGAGTCTAGCCTGTACGCCAATCTTTCTAATTATTCCGGCTCGCCTACAAGGAGGTAGCAAAAGTAATTTATGAGCATCACTATTGAACGACCTTCGGAACAATCCAACCGGCCCGAACAACCCCCGGTAGTAAACGACTTTACCATTAACGTAGCGACGGTCAACGGCTCCGGCAGCCAGACCGCTAACTCTACGATTATCCGGGCGCTCTTTAAAATGGGCATCCCGGTGACAGGCAAGAACATTTTCCCTTCCAATATTTCGGGCTTGCCGACATGGTATACCATCCGGGTCAACAAGGACGGCTATACCGCCCGGCGCGACTCTACCGAAATTCTGGTAGCCTTTAACTCGCAAACATCTGATGCCGATCTCGAATCGCTTAAAGCCGGTTCGGTCTGTATTTACCCACAAGATATAAACTTAAAGGACAAGACCAACCGCACCGACATCACTTTCTACGCTTTGCCGGTCAAACAGATGGTCAAAGAAGCCAATGTAGATGTCAAGCTGCGCGATTATATCGCCAACATGGTCTATGTCGGGGCTTTAATGGAGCTTCTGGGCATCGAGCCGGAGCAGGTAAAAGCGGCCCTGCAAACTCACTTCAAGGGCAAAGCCAAGCCGGTCGAAATTAACTACGGCGTGGTCAACAAAGCCGCCGAATATGTCCGCAACAATTTGCCCAGGCAAGACCTTTTTAAGGTCGAGCCGATGAACGCCACTATGGGCAAGTTTATGATTGACGGCAACAGTGCGGGTGGGTTGGGAGCCATCTATGGCGGGGTCAGCATGGTCGCGTGGTATCCGATTACGCCTTCGACCAGCCTGGTAGATGCCATAAATGATTATCTGCCGGAACTCCGCCCCGACGATGAAGACGGCAAAGCCACTTATGCGGTGGTCCAGGCCGAGGACGAACTGGCCGCTGCCGGGATGGTCTTCGGGGCCGGATGGGCCGGGGCAAGGTCTATGACGGCTACTTCGGGACCGGGCATTTCGCTGATGACGGAGTTTACCGGCCTGGCCTATTTCGCCGAAATTCCCGGCGTTATCTGGGACATTATGCGGATGGGACCAAGCACCGGCCTACCGACCCGCGTTTCGCAGGGCGATGTGCTGAAAACTTATTTCCTGGGTCACGGCGATACCAAAAATATCTGCCTACTACCTTCCAACATGAAGGAATGTTTCGAGTTCGGCTGGCGAGCCTTCGACCTGGCCGAGAGGTTGCAGACTCCGGTCTTTGTGTTGAGCGACCTGGACCTGGGCATGAATTTGTGGATGACCGAGCCGTTTGAATACCCGGCTGAACCGATGGACCGGGGCAAAGTCCTGACCGCCGAGCAGCTTAAAGAATTGCAGGGCAAATGGGGCCGCTACGAGGACGTGGACAACGATGGCATTACCTACCGCACGCTGCCTGGCAACACGCACCCGGCGGCAGCCTACTTCACGCGTGGAACCGGCCACAATCCCCAGGCCAGCTACAGCGAACGCCCGGACGATTGGGAAAATAACCTGGCTCGCCTGGCTAAAAAACATGACACGGCCCGGACCATAGTGCCGCAGCCGGTCATTGACGAAAAGCCCGGCGCAACCGTGGGGATAATCTCTTACGGTTCAGCCGACCCGGCAGTAGTCGAAGCCCGCGACTACCTGCGCCAGGTTGGTATCGAAAGCAGCTATCTGCGCCTCAAAGCGCTGCCCCTGGAAGAATCCACTCGCGAATTTATTGGCAAGTACGACCATGTCTATGTTGTGGAACTTAATTATGACGCTCAGATGCGCTCTTTATTGCAACTGCACGCGCCCGAATACGCCACCCGCCTGATCGCAACCAACAAATGCGATGGTCTGCCCCTTACGGCGAAATTTATTTCGGACAAGGTTAAACAAGGCGAAGGAGCAGCCTAACCGGCCCGGCAAAATACAGGGTTAGGCCAGATGTAAGAAAACACGGCTGGCCGAACCCTGACCCGATGATGGGAAAAGGAGTATCAAACCAATGACCGCTGAAGTTAAAGTTAGCAACGATAAACTAAATAAATTGGGCCTGGATAAACTGGAATATAAAGGCCGCCCCTCGACCCTTTGTTCCGGCTGCGGCCACGACTCAATTACGGCCCAGATTATCGGGGTCTGTTGGGAGCTTTCGATAGACCCGCAACACCTTATTAAGATGAGCGGCATCGGCTGTTCCAGCAAATCGCCCGCCTACTTCATGAACCGCGCCCACGGCTTCAACACCCTGCATGGCCGGATGCCTTCGGTAACAACCGGGGCGATGCTGGCTAACCGCGAGTTAAAAGCGATTGGAGTCAGTGGTGACGGCGATACCGGGAGTATCGGCCTGGGCCAGTTCAAGCACCTTTTGCGCCGTAATGTGCCGATGGTCTATATCATCGAAAACAACGGGGTCTACGGCCTGACCAAAGGTCAGTTCTCGGCTACAGCCGACCTGGGCCAAAAGCTCAAGTACGCCGGGACCAACGAACTAACCCCGATTGACCTGTGCCTGGAAGCGGTCGCTTCAGACTGCGGCTTCGTGGCCCGCTCGTTCGCCGGGGATGCCAAGCAGGTGCGCGAATTGCTCAAAGCGGCTCTTTCCTACAACGGTACGGCAGTGCTGGACATTATCAGTCCTTGCGTGACCTTCAACAATCACGAGGAGTCAACCAAGAGCTATCCTTACGGCAAGGCCCACGAGGAACGTATTCACGACATCAACTTCATCGAGCGCAAAGAAGAAATCCAGGTGGATTACGACCCAGGAACAACTCAGATTGTTCAGTTGCATGATGGGCCGGTCATTCAACTGCGTAAGCTGACCGAAGATTACGACCCGACTAGCCGAGCGGCGGCTTTGAGCTTGCTTGAAGAAGCCAGCGCCAAGAAAGAGTTTATCACCGGTCTGCTTTATATTGACGAGAGTCGCCAGACGCTGCCGGAAATACACAATCTGCCACGGACAGCCCTGGCCGATTTGCCCGAAGAAAAGCTGCGGCCTACCAGGGAATCGCTGGATAAGCTGATGGCCGAAATGCTGGCTTAGGGAAAGTTGTCAGGATGAAGCTTACGAGGAGATAATTTCTAAGTAAAATCTATTATTAAAAGCAGGTATCAGGCTAAAACCGGGTAGCTGCTTTTACATTTTATAATCACGGTAATTTTATGATTTCAGGCTCACTTATGCTAAAATAGGGTATCAACGCTAAGACTTTGTTATTTTGCCACAAATGCCAGGTTCTTTAATAATTGACCACAGATCATCAGGCTTATTACACAAGGAGTTTGAATTGGTAGTGGAACCGGAAAAAGTTCTTTTAATGGATGACGAACCCTCTATTCGAGATTCGGTTGGGGATATGCTGGAATGTCTGGGGTACGAGGTCGAAGTTTCCAGCGAAGGTAAACAGGCCATTGAACTCTATAAGCAAGCCCTGGAAACCGGCAAGCCCTTTGACGCGGTTTTAATGGACCTGACGATTGTCGGTGGGATGGGCGGTAAAGATACTATTCGCCACCTGCTAGAACTGGACCCCACTATCAAGGCGGTGGCTTCTAGCGGCTATTCGGACGACCCGATTATGGCTAATCACAGTCAATATGGCTTCCGGGCGGTCCTGGCGAAGCCCTACACGTTAAAGGAACTGGAACGCACTCTCAGAAAAGTCATGTATGAAGGTAACTCGGCCAATTAAACCAATAACGAACAGGGGTAATTAAATGACTGACAAAAGCGAGCAACCGGATAAAGAGCTTGAACAAGGGTACGGAACCAGCACCGAAGGAGCGACCCCACCGCCCAGTCTGCCTGACGATGAGATGGTCGAAAACCCGGTCGGATTTGGTGAAGACTCCGGCAGCACTGAAGCAGCCAATATCGAAACCGGGGAAGAAAGCAGCCGGACCAGCATCGAGGAGCCGATTTAAATCTAGCCAACCAGTGCCAGGCCATCGCGGGCATTTTGGAGAGCCTGTTTAGCGGCGGCAACCAGTTCGACCAGTTGAGGGATACTAAGCTGGTCTATTTCTTTCTCACGAGGGAAGATTTTGTCGCGCTCCTGGCGAGCTTTTTCGTATAATTCTTTGGCTTTCACCGGCACGCTGCGCTGCGAGTTGAGGGTGTAGCGCAAATTCTGGACGCATTCGTTGAGGGCGGTCAGGTTTTCCCTGGCATCGAAGCGGCTTTGCTGTAGCCGTTGAACTTCCTGGGCAAGGCGGTTTTGGGCCTGTTCCAGCAGGATTAGGGCTTCACGGGCCAGCCGCAAAGCCGTGACATACTGAGGCGGATTGCCTTTGTAAGCTATGCGGGCTTCGCCAATGCGTTGGACCACCGGGCGCAGGTAAAAAATCGGGTCGGCTGAAATTAGCCGGGCCTGGTCGGCAAAAAACGAGCGGGCCGTATTCAACCGCCGCAACGCTTCAGCGAGAGCCTCATCAGCGTCCTGGGCAGCCTGGCTGTAATCCGTTTCGGCGGATTGAATTAGCTGGAACTTGGCGGCAGCTGAGTCGAACAGGGTAGCCGAGCGGCGGGCCAGGTCGAAAGCTTCTTTCCAGGACCGGCGACCCAGGGCCAACCGGGCCGAGATAACCATCTGGCTGGCGGCCTGGACTTCGCTGGAGGCGGTCGCCAGGGCGGCTTGCACCTGGGGAAAGTTTTCGGCATAAGCCGCTTTTAACTGCTCGGCAATCTGGCGGGCAGTCGCCAGGGAGTGTTCGGCCTGCAAACGCTGGCCTTCGGCAGCCGCAATCTTATCGTCGGCTTCTTCACGAGGCTGGCTAAGAGCATCCCTGGCTTTGGCGGCCTGAGCAAACCAGTGCTTGACCTCCTGGGCGCGGGACTCGATACGCAGGGCTGGCTGAATAAACTCGTAAGCCTGGGCATCGGTGATACGTTCCGGCACTGGCCGGTCGGCTATAACATTTATATCATTATAAATCTGGGCCATAATGGCCTGGGCGCGTTCCAGAGTACTCTGAAAGTTCGCCAGGTCGGAGGCATTAAAATCTTTAGCATCGAGTTGCAGGCTTACCTGTAAGTCCTGCAACTCAAGGTCAAGGTCGGTCGTCATCGCCGCCGCAACCGTCCGGCGCTTGATTACCGCGTCAGCCCGCACTTTGCCTTCTTTGCCGCCCGGCAAAAAGTCGTCAAAAATACTCATCAGTCCTTAGCTAATCTGTACCTTTATGGAATAACGAGTGCCAATTTTCAGCACATCGCCATTGTTCAAAATCGTTGGTTCGCCCGGTTTAAGGTCGCGGTCGTTGAGCATAGTGCCGTTGGCGCTTTCCAGGTCTTGTGCATAATAACGGCTGTCAATATCGTCCAGCCAGATCGAAAGATGCCGCCGGGAAGCAGCGCTATCGTCCAGGTTAACTTCAGGAAAGACCCGCGTTTTAGCATCGTTGCGGCCCAGCAAAATCTCTTTATTCTTCCACTCGACCTTTTCATCGCCGTGAGGCCCGGTAACAAAGAGAATTAAAGCTCCACCGGTCCCGGCGTTACTGGGTGGCGCGGACTGAACCGCCAGGGCGGGCGGTGCGCCAAAAGCGTTACCCGCGACTCCTCCTGCCGGACCGGGCGAAACCGGAATAGAGCCGCCGCTGGTCTGAGCGGGTGGCGGCGGAATGACTACCTGGGCCGGAGGCGCGAACGGTTGGGCCTCCGGCCCGGCATTGGAAGGCGACATTGGCGCGGCAGGGGGCATACCACCGGAAACAGGTTGGACCATTGTGGCCGCATCATTCGCCGGGGCCGCAGCGCCACCAATTTCAGAGAGCATCCGGTCAATATCTTCGTCTTTCATTAAAGGCGGCCCGGCAGCCATTGTGGCCGCGTTCGGGTCGGGCTGATTTGGTTTAGGGGGCTGGTTTCCCGCATTGTCAGGGGCCATAGTCATAGTCCTCACATCTGTACCGCAATTAAAACAAAATTCATCACCGATTGCCAGAGGAGCGCGGCAGGTCGGGCAGAGCAGTTGATTCATAGCCGGGGCCGGTGGGACGATAGTAGACCCGCCAATAAAGCCGGACGGGCTGGGACTGGCTCCGACCAATCCTGGCCCCGGCATCTGAGCGCCGCAATTTTCGCAAAATTCCGCATCATCCGGGTTCTGATGTTTACATTGAAGACAAGTAATTGTCATAGTCTAGCGCGGTATCCTCTACCACCGGAAACCGCCCTCCTTTCCTGATATAAACCGATTTAATAGCCTACTTCAGCCTGGTAGTTTTGCCGCTATTGATGGCAATGGTCTTGCGCTCGACCTCACTGGCATTCTTGTTGAGCCGGACGGTCCCGCTGGAATCTTTTACCACTAGCTTATTGAGCATACGGGTCATATTTTCGTTGCCGGTTTGCTGGCTGAGTTGTAAAGCGCGGCCCAGCATTCGGGTGGCTCGTTCGTTGTCGCCGGTCGCCAGGGCCGCCTGACCCTCCCGGATATTCTGGCTCAATTCTTCCTGGTTGGTATAATGGGCCACGTGGTGGTCAATCTGGGCAGCCAGTTGCAGGTCGGTGGTCCACTGAGCAAAGACCCAGGCTTTGCGGTCGGTCTTTTCTTCTTCCTCGCCCTGGCCGGAAGCGGTAAAGACCAGGCTGGGCCGGGCCATCAGGAATTGCTGACCAGGCTGGTAGGCCGGGATTTGCAATTCTAGCAAATAATCGCGCTGGTCGCCAAGCGCCCACGAACCGAGCGTAACCTGGCTCAGACGCGGATTGTGCGGGTCGGGCGTAAGCTTAAACGGGTTGATGCTGGGGAAAACTTGCTGCATGGCGCTTATTGTGACACCCTGGGGGGTCCACAGGTTAAACTTAACATTGGTCAGAGCCGTATTTCTAAACTGGGAGAAAGCTTGCGCGAAAGCCCCGGCTACCTCGTCGGGCGAAGGAATAATATCGGCATCGCCGTTGGTGTTCTGAGCAATATAGCGCAATTCATCTTCGTCCCAATCAGTGCCGATACCCCAGGCGCTAACTTCTACCTGGGACTGTTTGCAGTTCTGGACCGAGCGGTCCAACATGGTCCGTTTTTCGCCTTCATTTTTTCCATCGGTCAGGAAAAGAATTTTGCGAACGCGGCCCTGGGCCGATGACATCTCACGGGCGACCGCCTGGAGGCCGGTGGACATACAGGTTCCGCCATTGCTGTAAATGGCCCGGATAGCCTGGACGGCCCGCTGCTTATTATCGGGGGAGGCAGCGCAGGGTGGCACGATAATATTGGCAATTTCATTAAAAGTCACGACCATGAAGGCGGTGTTTTCATCGGCGGCCTGGATGACCCGGATAGCGGCATCTTTAGCCGCCTCGATTTTTTGGCCTTCCATCGAGCCGCTCCGGTCAATCACAATTCCCAGGGCCAGGGGGACCGGTTGGCTTTGCAAGTTGGTCAAAGCCAGGTTTATCGAGAGAACGGATTGTAACCTGGTATCGCCTTCGCGCAAATAAGGATTCTGGTAAGCGGAAACATCGAACATCGAGTGACTCCTTTTTACTGGTTAGAACAACCGCCAGGGGGCAACTTTAAACTTCTGACGAACTATCGTCTCTCGCTCAGGGTCGTGCGCTGGCAACCGTTTAAGATACTGGTTATAGCTTTCTTCGGCCTGCATTGCCAATTGACGACGGACCGGGGCTGCCTGGTTGCCGGTAGCATCCGGGTCTTGTTCAGGGAAACTAAAAGTGGGCGGCAAAGCGTTCCGGCCTACCAGCTCATAGACTTTCCGGTAGAAATCGGCCCGCGCCAGCAGGAAATGGGTTGACTCAACTCCCCGGTTTTGCAAATTGCGTAAGGCCGTGGAAACATCCGCCAGGTCGTCGGCATCGGTCTGCGGCTTCTGGTAAAGGTACAGGTCGCAGATAGCTTGCTGGGCATCCAGGTAACGGGCGCTGCTCTGGTTCACCCGCGCCAGGGTTTCGGCGGCTGGTTTGAACTGCTGCTGGGCAATCAGGCCGCCAGCCGAGCCGAACAGGGCATCGGTATTGTCGGGGCTGGCCTTTGCCACCAGGTTGTAAATCTCGACCGCATCGCGCTGGTTGCCCAGTAGAGCATGAACGCGGGCCAGGGCCAGTAAAGGGGGGATTTCACCCGGTAAATCCTGGACCAACTCGCGGTACTGGTCGAGAGCCGCCGGTAGATTGCCCTGAACTTCTAACAGACGGCCAGTATACCAGCCAATTTTCCAGTTGTTGGGGTCAACTTTCTGGACCCTGGTAATTTCGGCCAGCGCCTGGGTGAACTGGTCCCGCTCCATATAATATTCGGCCAGGCGCAGGTGAGCATCCACGCTGTTTGGGTTAACCCCGACTGCCTGGTTATAGAAGCCGATAGCCTGGTTAGGCTGACCGGCCTTGAGGGCTATATCGCCCTGTTTGAGCAGGTCGAAAGCCTTATCTTTATCGTCCAGACCGGCCATCTCTTTAGTGCCAAGTTTGCCGGTAGATAGGGCCCTGCTATCGAAAAGCTTGCTGGAAACCGGGATACCAGGCTGACCCCCGGCCACGACGCGCAAGACCCCTTCTAGCTGGTCAGTCATCGCTTCAACCGTTGTAA
>JAYSYV010001303.1:0-3376 GCA_043727245.1 Chloroflexota bacterium
ATAAGTAGGGAACCCATAAATGTAACGAACCGGAAAGCGTCTGGTTTCCGGCAAACTGATAATTGATTGGAAGTTATGTAAAATAGAAGTAACCGGCAATTAACTGCTTTGCCAATAGTTAAATTCATTATAGCAGCTAAAGGTTGTACGCAAAACCCTGTTATGCCACAATAGGCTCAATATAAGATTTCTTTGCACCTTTAGAGTGGTTGATATTGCCAGGGCTAATGCAAAGTAGCTCCTTTGGTTAGCAGTAGTCAGTTAAACCACTCAATTTAGGGCAAAGAGCCTGTAAATCGACAATAAACCCCACATCAGGTAGTGCCACATCCAGAGCCATTATGTTTTATTTTATCATAAGACCCTTCTTTTTTGATTTTTGTCAGTAACATAATTTTTTTTGGAAAGGTTTTTTGTTTAACTTTTTTCGATCTATTTTCTGAATTTGCATTCCCTGGATAATTATTCTCTATTACTTGTGAGCCTGGTATTACAATGCTATAATCTTTCTCACTAGCAACGAAGCTGTAACCTCTAAAAATTAGAATGTTTGCGCAGAATTTATCAGTCAGGAGTACACTCCGAATGAAATTGGAACGTGAAGTCGTGGATGATGTTGCCACTTTGGCCCGGTTGGGCCTTGATGATGCGGAAAAAGAACGAATGCGCGATGAGTTAGCGCCGATTTTAGATTATTTTGAAATGTTAAGTGAAATTGATACCGACCATATTCCGCCGACCGCCCAGGTAATTACCATCCAGAATTTGATGCGCCCGGACGAGGCGCGTCCATCGTTAACGACTGAAGAAGTTTTAGCTAACGCGCCAGGCCGTGAAGATGCCTTCTTCCGGGTCCGCACGGTCTTCGGAGGACACTAAAATGGCCGGAGAACTTTTTAACCTCACTTTAAAGGAAGCCTCGGATAAACTACGGTCTAAAGAAGTAAGCAGCCGCGAATTGACTCAGGCCGTCCTGGACCGGATTGAAGCGGTTGATGACCGAGTTAAGGCTTTTGTCACGGTGACAGCCACGCAAGCCCTGGCCCGCGCTGACGAGATGGATAAAGTTCTGGCTAAAGGCGAAGCCCCTTCGCCGCTGGCCGGTATTCCAATCAACCTGAAAGATGTCCTTTCCACCAAAGGCATCCGTACCACCTGTAGCTCCAAAATGCTGGAGAACTTCGTACCGGCTTATGATGCGGCAGTTGTGGAACGGCTGCGCCAGGCCGGAACCGTGCTGGTCGGTAAAACCAACATGGACGAATTCGCGATGGGCAGCAGCACCGAAAACAGCCGCTTCTTCACGACCCACAACCCCTGGGATTTGGATACTGTGCCGGGCGGTTCGAGCGGCGGCAGCAGCGCGGCAGTCGCAGCCGGGATGGGCTTTCTGAGCCTGGGAAGCGATACCGGCGGTTCCATCCGGCAACCGGCTTCGCTATGCGGTGTGGTCGGCCTCAAGCCAACATATGGCCGGGTATCGCGCTATGGGCTGGTGGCCTTTGCCAGTTCGCTGGACCAGATTGGCCCCTTTACCCGTGATATTACCGACTGCGCCCTGGTTATGAATACTATCGCCGGGTTCGACAGCCGCGATAGCACCTCGATTAACCAACCGGTCCCGGATTATACCAAAGCCCTAAACCCTGACATCAAAGGTATGCGGTTGGCGTTACCTAAAGAATATTTTGTGGAAGGCATAGAGCCTGGCGTTGAGCAAGCCATCAGGGCTGCTGTTAGCAAGTTCCAGGAACTGGGCGCTCACGTAGAAGAAGTTTCTATGCCCCACACCAGGTACGCCCTCTCGACCTATTACATTATCGCGCCCTCGGAAGCCAGTGCAAACCTGGCCCGCTACGACGGTGTAAAATATGGCTTTAGCGATTCGGAAGCAACCAATTTAATTGAAGGTTACTTCAGCACCCGCGACCAGGGCTTTGGCTCGGAAGTTAAACGCCGTATCATGATCGGGACTTACGCCCTTTCGAGCGGTTATTATGATGCTTATTATTTGAAAGCTCAAAAAGTCCGCACTCTCATCAAAGCAGATTTCGACCGGGTATTCGAGACTTTTGACGCTATTATCTCGCCTACCTCACCGACCGTGGCTTTTAAGATCGGTGAAAAAGCGGCTGACCCGCTGGCGATGTATCTTTCGGATGTGTGTACTATCCCGGCAAACATGGCCGGTACGCCTGGCATCAGTATACCGGGCGGTTTCTCGAATGGCTTGCCGGTGGGTTTACAAATTCTCGGTCCGGCTTTGGGCGAAGAAAAAATACTACAAATTGCTTATGCTTATGAGCAGGCAACCGAGTGGCACAAACAACGGCCTCCCCTTAGTTAAGGGCGGCCCACTGGCTCTTTTCCCACCGCATTTGTATTAATATTCGGTATCCTCTCAAAAATATAATGGGTTAGGAAAACTAGACAATCGGACGAGGTGAAGCAAGGTGTATAATTACTTAGATTTCGCGCCAAATCAGCCAAGGACCATTTTCAGGTTGCCATATGGCGCGTCACTGATAACCTAAAATTACTTCTATGTTTGATTTAGCAAAATACTTTTCTAGCGGTTTGTGAAACCGCCGGGCCAGACTATTGCGCTGGTTCAAATGCACCTTAACAATCCGTCCCAACTCAAAAGTGATCTGACCGGCTATTGCAAATAGATCCCGCACCCAGCGCTGCACCCCAAAAGTTTCTAGCTCCGGTTCAAGCGCCGCCAGCCAGCCTTTGGCCCACATTACCAGATTATGGGCTAACTGAGCCAGCAGTACCAGCATTTCCTGGCCCGCCAGGTTGAACTTGCGCCGCTTGACCAGCCCTAAGCCCTGTTTGTCGGCTTTGATTGAAGCCGTTTCGATTACCACTCGTTGGTCATAAAAATGCACTTGTTCGAGTATTTCGCTCTTACTCCCCACGACTGGGCCGTCTTTAGCCCACTGCAATTCAGCCAGTCGCACCACCAAAACGTTGTACTGGTAAGCCTCGGTTTGGACCGGCTTTACTGTACTTTCACTGACAGTTACGGCCTTGACTTTAACCGCTTTAGTTTTAACTTTACCAGCCACCTTTTGAGCTTGGGGTGGAGTATGGCGCACTCCAATCTGATAAACCGGTCGTCCTTCCACGACTGTGTAGCCGCTTTCGGCTTGCACCAGGCCAAACTCGCGCTGGTGACACTGGTCCAAATGCCACTCGACCGCTTCGACACTCTGGCACAATTTGTTAGACCGGGGCGCATTGCCTAACTTGACCACGAACTGGTAGCCCTGGGCCAGAAGGTAGTTAATGATGGGAGCATTACCGAAGCCTCCGTCCAACCGTATCAGTACGTGCTTTTTGTACCTGGCTTTCAAAGCCAACACCGCGA
>JAYSYV010001304.1:0-3368 GCA_043727245.1 Chloroflexota bacterium
CGGTCAGGATACCCAGCGCCCCCAGCAGCAGGCTTTCTTTCGTCAGGTCTATAGAATCTTCGGCAGGGGCCACATTACGTTCCCAGCGCACTTCAGCGGTCTTATTACCAAGCAACTGATAAATCACATCGTCCCCGGTTACGGTGTTATTTTTAGCATGGCGCAGGTGGCCTTTGTTAAAGTAAACCTCGGTGTTGAGCCGGTCGTTTTCAAGGAATAACAAACGTCCGGTCTGCCCGTTGTTGCGGACATATTTAATTAGCTCTATTATCGAGAATGAGTTTGCTCTTTGTTGGGACATAGCGCCCTTTAGCCCTCTCGCTGGATCAGGTTTAGTGCCGGGAAAAGATGGTTTTGCGATGCCAGGAATATCCATTGAACCATAAAATCTTTGTATAAAAAGATTTATCTATGCGATATATTAGGTTAGCAACAAATAGTTGTCAAGCTCAAAATCCGGCAATGGTACTTTCGGCATTATTGCCTTTTAATAAAGGCTATTGTAAAATTCGGATAGTTAAACTTGACCAGCCTGGTAGGGTTTAGATTGGCTGGGGTTCCGGCTCAAATCATTAGTCTCCACAACATATGTAAAAGAGAACAAAATGTCGTATGCCAATAAAGTCTTGCGAGTAAATCTTACCACCCGTAAAGTAATTTCCCTGCCTTTACCGGAACAGCTTAAACGGGATTACCTGGGCGGTCGAGGTTTCGCGGTTAAAATGCTGTACGAACTCTTACCCAAAGATACTGACCCTTTTTCTCCTGAAAACATGCTGATTTTTTCCACCGGTCCGCTCAATGGGACGGTTGCCCCTGGTGGAGCCAGTCTGACCGTGGTCACGCGCTCGCCCCTGACCGGACTGCTGGGTATTGATACAACTTCCGGGTTCTGGGCCACGGAGTTAAAGTTCGCCGGGTATGACATGGTAATTATCCAGGGCCAGGCCGATGAACTGGTCTATCTGGAAATCGATGATGACCGGGTGGTAATAAAATCAGCCGACTGGCTACGCAAGCGCGGCACTCACGACACCATAGATATGCTGCAAGAACGCCTGGGCGACGATTACAAGGTCGCCGCAATTGGCCCGGCGGGCGAAAACCGGGTGCTTTACGCCAGCATTGTCTGCGACCATATGGATAAACTCAGCCGGACCGGCCTGGGGGCTGTCATGGGCGCTAAGAACCTCAAGGCCATTGCGGTCCACGGCACGAAAGATATTAACCTCGCCAACACCGATCGCTTCCTTCATAAAATGAAGGAAAGCCATAACGCCATCAAGAACGACCCCATGTTTATGCCTCTGAGTCGCTATGGCACGACCGAACTCTTTGACGAGGCCCATTCAGCCGGGGCTTTAGCTATTCGTAACGGGCAGGACGGCCTCTTTAACCGGATTATCGGGGTCAGCCGGAACACCATTGATAACCTGTCACGCGGACCGGACCGTCGGCTGGTCGAGCGGCCTTGTACCTACTGCATCATGCCCTGCAAAGCCTATATCGAGATAAAAAAGAACGGTGAACCCATCCGGCGCAACCGGCCCCACTACCAGACTATTGCCAGCCTGGGGCCGCGTCTGGGTATTTCCAGCGCTCAAACTATCATCGAGGCCAATCATCTCTGCGAGGATATGGGCCTGGACCCGATTTCATTCGGGGCTTCGCTGGCTTTTTTGATGGAATGTTACCAGCGCCGCAAGTTCGACCAGGATGTGCTGGAATGGGGTAGCGACAGCCAGTTGCTCGACCTTATCCGCGACACCGCCTACAAACAGGGCGTAGGGGAATTGCTTTCCCAGGGAGTGCGCCGGATGAGCCTTTTTTTCCCCGGCAGCCGCGAATTTGCGATGGAGGTCAAAGGGCTGGAACTACCGGGCCTGGAGGGCCGCGCCGCCAAAGCTCATGCCCTGGCGATGGCCGTCGGCAACCGGGGCGGCGATACCGCCTTGCATTGGCCTCAGTTTGAAATCCTAAAAAAGACCGAGCAGGAAGCCGAAGATTTGTTTGTCTATGGTAGCGCCGCCGACCCCCAGGACTGGCACGGCAAGGCCAGCATGGTCATCTGGCATGAATATTTCGCGGCCTTGCTGGACTCAGCCGGGATTTGCAAACACTACGCTTTTTCGGCTTACATCCTCAAGCCAAAAGATATTGCCGAATTCCTGACCTATGCCACCGGTACGACTTACCGCGAAATGGACGTTATGATGATTGGGGAGCGGGTAAGTACGGTCGAGCGCATGTTCAACCTGCGCTTTGGCATGAACCCCACCACCGATGATACCCTGCCCAAACGCCTCCTGAACGAACGGCTTAACGATGGCGTGGCCCAGGGCCAGAATATCGAACTTGGCCGTATGCTGCAAGAATATTACATGCTGCGCGGCTTTACGGAGGACGGTTATCTACGGATGGATTACCTTCAGAATCTTAATCTCATCAGCGAACGAGTCGCGGCCCGTTAGTGATGTTAGTCATTGTAATGAAGGGTCCGGTTTGTTATTCTGAGAACAGCCTGGATTGATACAAAAGTTAGTAGAAAGATGTAAATATATGGACCCGAAATTACAAAAGAAGGATAAAAACCTTATAGCCTCTCCCGAAGTGGCTGAATCTAAGGATGAACTTTCTGAGGACGCTTTGGAGGCTGTTTCCGGCGGAAAAGTTAGCATACAAGATTTTCATTTTGTAAAAAAGGTTGACAAGGCATCACCCAAATAGCTACTTTGAGCAGATGGTAGCTATCTACCAGAGCAGATACAACTCCACAAAAATTCTTTCAAAAAGCCTGCAGGCATATCTAATGCCTGCAGGCTTTTTAATTTTATACAGGTTGCTTTACGCCTTATTTCTCCTCTATAATCAACCCTGATACAACCTGAGATTTAATTACTTTAAAAAAGGAAGCGAAAATTTTGGAAACGAACAGTTTGGACCTGACACCTTATTTTGTAGAAACTGGCTGGCTGGCTCAACATCTGGACGACCCCCAGGTCCGCATTATTGACATGCGTTATTACTGGGACCGTCCCGGCCTGGACGAATATACTACCGGACATATTCCCGGCGCTCACTATTTGCAGTGGGACATAGAACTGAGCGACCCCAATCACCCGGTGAAATTTATGGTAGCGCCGCCCGAAAAACTGGCCCACCTGATGAGCCGCCTGGGCGTGGATAACTCCATGACCGTGGTAGCCTACGATGACGAGGGCGGCCACTATTCTTCCCGGCTGTTATGGACCTTGCAGTATTATGGGTTCGACCAGGCCCGGATTTTACACGGCGGCGTTCAGAAGTGGAAAAGCGAAGGTCGGCCTTTCGTAACCGAAGTGACCCAGGTTACGCCTAAAGTGTTCGTA
>JAYSYV010001305.1:0-3364 GCA_043727245.1 Chloroflexota bacterium
CCCTGTGTAACCAGCACTACTGAAACAGGCAACCAAATCGGCATTCGCACCACCGGCGCGACTGATGGTGGTCTTTACCAGACCCCTCAGCCTTTCCGCTACGAAGTAACCGGCACTAACGACACGGCCACGGCGACTCTGCGGATTGTCAATCCCAGGGCTAACCTGGACGATAACAGCAAAACCATCTTGCCCAACGAAACTCAAACCTTTTCTACCGAAGGCAATTATTCTATTGCCATAACGCTTAAAGGTAGTAATGGCGAGGTTGCACTGGTCCGAAATATATATTTCACGATAGACCATACAGCCCCGATTTTGGGATATCGGCTGACACCCACTCCCGATAAAACTACCGGCAAATCGTTGGTCCCGGTCAGCGTTCTGCTTTCCGCCACTGATGATCTCAGCGGCATTGCCTCTATCGAATATCAGGTCAACAGCAGCCAGTGGCTGGCCTATACCAGTGATACGGCCAGGGTTCCCTTGACAGTTTCGGATAACGGCACTTATACCATCAATTACCGGGCTACCGACGGGGCCGGGAACATTGCGACAGCCAACACTATCAACTTCGGGATTGAAAAGCCAGTAGTCCCTACGGGCAATGGTCGCCCCGGAACCAGTGGTAACGTAGTTGTGCCAACTACCGCCCCAGCCGGAGCCAGTGGAGTTGGAACGGCTGGAGCCGGAGCGGGAGCAGGTGGGGCCAAAACGCCTGCCGTTAACCTGGTCGTACCGACTGTCACCCCGATACCTTCGCAAACGCCCCGACCCGCGGTTAAAAATACGCCTACCATCGCGCCGACTACCGCGCCACCTACCACGATTGCGGCTACGCCTACTCTGACAGCCACTTCACTCTTGCCCACCGGCGCGCCGGTGATAACCCCGACTGCCATAGTCTCTACCACTGCACCGGTTTCAACGACGGTGGCCGTAACGCCAACCCCTACCATAGAACTGAAAGCAATCCTGGTAGTAGCGGCCCCGACCCTGACTTTCTTGCCTAGTTCGACAAAGCAACAACTTAAATTCCAGAATACCGGTAATGCCCCCTTAATCTGGACGATTGCACCGGGAAACACCACTACCTTGATTTCTTTTGGCGCGACAACCGGCAACATTCCTGCCGGGCAAACCACTACTATAGACATCACGGTATCAAACCCTAACCTGACCGGCAATGACCAGAACCTTACCTTTGTAATTAACAGCAACGGAGGCGCTCAGACGGTCGGCGTAATTATCAAATCCCAACCGCTACCGTCAGCTACTTTAAGCTTGTTCCCGGCCACTACCTTGTTAAACACTAGCAACACTATTCAGGTAGATATTATCGTTCCAAATAAGAATGTCACGCCAAATCACGTTGATTTGTATGCAACCTACAAAAATTGTGTCAGTAGTTGTACCGCCACTCCGTTTAAATTGGGGTCTTACCCGGTTAGTGGCAATAGTTTGGTTGTGACCTGGACTACCGACAAGATAATTCCCCAAACCGGTATTATCTTGAGCGGCAACCTGTGTTTGAACGTGGACTGCTCAGTCTCCCAGCCAATCAGTCCCCTTTCCAATTTGCAAATTGACCTGACGGCTGCTTTCGTGCCGCCTTCAGCCAATAATAGGCTGTCACCCAGTACTGTGATTACAGTGACAGGCGCATCAGAGCGGACTAAAAAAGTCCGGGTATCCGCCATAGTAGACGGCACAACTACGCTGTTGAATGAGGCTAACGCGGCCAATAATTGGAGCATCAACTGGAATACCGCGCTGATTTCGCCTTTCAGTAGCATAATAATTCAGGGTGAAGCCTGTACGGACGATAGCGGAGTTTGTGCGCTAATTCCTTCGCTTACCGGCTACACCACCTTCATGACTGGTACGGTAACTACCAGCCCTGATATATCCACTACACTCTCGTTAAGCCAGCCGATTACCTTTACAGCGGACACTTCAGATAATGTAAAATCGGTGGTGGTTGAGGCAAATTATGCTCCCACTTCAGGCCAGGCTCCCAAGGTGGTTACTACGGTCGGAACAGCCTTAAATAAGCCCTGGGTCATTACTGTTGACCCGACAGAGTGGCCTGCCCAGCAAGGTGTGAGCCTTACGGTAAAAGTTTGTTTCACCCAGGACAGTCAAAGCAATAGTTGTAGTAGCATTCAGACCTTTAATGGTCTATCGGTGCCTGCCGGAGTCGCGGCGCATATTACGGACCTCACCGCCGAACCGAAATTTACCACTACAGGGACGAATTTCCCCAACTCGCTGAAGGTAAAAGTTACTGATGATAAGCTGAATCAGAACCCGGTAGCGGGTGCATCCGTAGTCTTTTTGCTCCCGACAACTGCCGGCAACCCGTCAGCTGTTTTCCCAAGTAATGGTATATCGCGCACTGTAACGACTGATAATTTGGGCATCGCAACTGTTGATGTGCCGCTTACTGCCAATAGTATTGAGGGTATTTTCCCGGTCAATGTCTCGGTTACTGGTACAAGTATTACCACTACCATTTCATTAAGCAACGTCAGACCTGGCGCGTTACCTATCAGTATTAAAGACGGGAACTTCCAGACAGCTAGAATCGGGCAAACCTTCCCCCAAAAGCTAATGGTTCAACTGGAATCGCCCAATATTACGGTTACTTTCACTTCGCAAAGTACCGGCACCAGCGCTCACTTTGCGGATGGAACTTCTACTTATGTAACTATGACGGACGGAACCGGTGTCGCTACTTCATCAGACCTTATCGCTAACCCCAGTCTGATTGAAATCCTCTCAAACTACCCGGTAGTAGGCAACCATAACGTCCGCGTTACCGCTGACAACCATAGTCCGGTATTGTTCTTCCTGACTAATATCGTAGGTAATCCTTCCAGCATTACTCCGATTTCGCCACTGACCCAATCCACTGCGATTAGCACATCTTTTCAAGATATTGGAGTGCAGGTAAGAGATGCGGGCAACAATCTTTTACGGAATACTTCTGCCCAGAGTATTCAGGTAATCTTCCAATCACCCTCGACTCCAGGCCAACCAGGCGCGACCTTTAATAACCCTGATGCTCCCACTAGCAGCCAGACTGTGCCTGCCGGGAACCAGAGCGACTCGAATCCTACGGCTACCGCCACCGGAATCCAGGCTAATCTCAAAGTCGGTACTTACCGCATTACCGCGACCGTCCAGGGCTTCCCAAATGTAACCACCAACGCCTATAATTTTCTCAATCTGCCTGGTGACCCCTTCAGCGTGGTAATTAATTCGCCAATTATAACTACAATTCAGGCTAACGCTATTTTTAGCGCCACTCTACAGGCGACCGTTTACGATAAAGGCCAGAACCCGGTCGCAGATAGCTCTG
>JAYSYV010001306.1:0-3361 GCA_043727245.1 Chloroflexota bacterium
AGGGTAACTACTACGGTCAGGATGACCAGTTGCAGGGTGTAATACCACTCGGTTAGTGAGCAGGCCAGCAGCGCCAGCACCGCCAACCCGGCCCAGACGTAGTGCGCCCGGCCTTGCCCCCGGTGATCCAGGCTGTGCAGCAGACAAATAATATAGAGCGGTATCCATTGCAGCGAAATCAGGTTGACCTGGCCGCTTTTGAAATAATCCCACAGCCAGGGATTGCACCAGACAAAGACCAGCGCTCCCAGCCAGGCTCCCAGGCGGTGGCCGCTGATATAGATAAACAACCGGTAAGCGCTCCAGGTAGATACGGTAAGGGCCAGCAGGATAACCAGATTTATGGCGAATATTGGGCCGAAAATGAACTGGAAAAAGACCGCCTGTAAACTCACCAACGGCTGAAAGCTGTGCAGGTAAAGGCTTATTCCGGTCGGATAATAGACATAATCGGTAAAATACGGGTTGACCAGCCGCTCGAAAAGGTTGTGCTGCCACTGCCAGTAATTCCAGATGTTCTCATAAATATCCGAGCCATCGGTCGGCACTTTCGACAGCATTTGCAACACGAAGGTGCGTCCAAACAAAAGGGTTATCAGGAAAGACAGGCTGAGTTCAAAGCCGAGCCGCTTGAAACGGTCCAGTGGTCTGGCCGTTTCGGGTCGGGTTAGGGGGGCATCGGTTTTAACTATGTTTGAAGACTGCTCTAGCAACTCAACTCTTTCCTCTCAGGTCTTGTCCTTGATTTTTTCAGCCTTTGGCCGAGTGGCCCAGATAAGATAGCCCGCCCCTAAATTGACTACCTGCAACAGCAGGATGAAAGTCGAAAGACTTACTGCCTTTTCGACTGAATAGCCGATTTTCGCCAGGATAGCTTTCAAGGCAAAGTCACGTGTGCCGATACCGCCAATCGAAATCGGAATGAGGGCGGCCACGGTTGCCAGGCTGCTGGACGCGACCAGTTCCAAAAAATTCAAGTTTAAACCGAGGGCC
The DNA here is from genome assembly GCA_043727245.1 of Chloroflexota bacterium. GTDB lineage: Bacteria > Chloroflexota > Chloroflexia > Chloroheliales > Chloroheliaceae > 54-19. Next base: position 994 of record JAYSYV010001306.1, read on the forward strand.
AGAGCCAGTAGCCAGACCCGAAAAAGCACTAACCCGGTCGCGGCCAGCGTCAGCACAAAGACCCGGATGAACCTGACCGGTCGGAGCCGAATTTCGGAGTTGGCTTGTTCCAGGCCCGCTTTGCGGCGCAATACCACTTTGAGGGCCAGACCGACCAATTTATTCCGCCAGGCCGGTATCGAAAGAACCACTAACCCGGCAAACAACCCTACCAATAAGGCCAGCAAGGCCGGTAACAGGCTCAAAAAATCGGAACCGAGCAGCAAAAGTCCGCTGGAAGCCAGCAGCACCAGCACCGCAATATCGAACAGGCGGTCAAGGACGTTAGAGAGTAGAGCGGTAGACAGTGAATAGCCGTCCTGGTTCAGGTTCCAGGCTTTGATAAAGTCACCGGCCTGGCCGGGGGTCAGACTTCCGGCGGCCATGCCAAAGGCGTACAGCCGGTAAGCCCGGTCGAAACGGACCGGCAATCCCAAATCTTTCAAAATAGTATGCCAGCGCCAGGCTTTCAGGGCAATCAGGGGGAAGACCAGCAGCACTGAAGCCCCTACCAGCCACATGTTGGCTGCAAGCAACTCCTGGGCGACTTTGGCCGGGTCAAGGTCAAGCTTCCACAGGAAAAATAAGAGTAAAGCTGTTCCGGCCAACCGGATAAGCCAACTCAGGGCGGCATGTCGTTTTTTGGATGCCGGTGTTACAGCCTCTTGCGTAACCAGGGGCGGAGTAGCGGGGCTAGAGGGTTGCTGTGGCAACGCGTGCGAAACTCCTTTTTCTACCTGATACCGGCTCCTGGAAGTACACGGCTGGAAGGTGGCCTTGCAACGGTAGAAAACTCCTGATAATCATTAGATAAAAGATTGAAATTGACCGGGCTTATTATCCGGTAAGCCCGGCCCTACGTCAAGCCAGACCCAGGAATTTAGACCGGCTGGCTCATGATAGTGTCGTAAAACATCAGTTCAAACTCGTTACTCAGGCGTATAGCCCGTGTAATTTTCCGGCGGTCCTCCTCCGACTGGTAAGCTCCCAGTAAATCTCGGTCTACCGGGGCAGCGGCTTTGCCAATCTCGTCATGGGCTGTGAAGAACTCGACTTGCTCTGCCGTCAGCCCGTAATGGCGGACCAGGGCCGGGCCAATACGGGCGCAAATCTGCACGAAAATATCTTCACTGGCCCCAACCGCCGCGATTTTTTCCGGCGGTGTCCCATAAGCCAGCATCCAGTAAAAGAAGTTGGTCAGGGCCATACAACCGGCCAGCGGTTCTACATGGTCGAAATCGGCCTGACTCAAACCGAGGGCTGCCCCAAATCGCAAGAGCAGCTTATAGCCACCCTTTTTCGACATCAACTTATCCAGTAACAAGTCCTGGCTTGCCAGGTCACTAACCCCGGCAATCCCCAGGGCATCCAGCCGGTAAGCCTCTCGGACTAACCACCAGTCTTGCAGAGCGAAAAGTTTCAGACGTTCAACTTCCAGGGTTCCCTTTTCGATGCCTTGCCAGAGACGGTGCTGCAAAATTCTCTCTTGTAGGGGAGTCAAATCTTCTCGGACCTTTCATTTTTAGAAAAAGTAGCCAGTAAACTACCCTTCACTGAGCGGAATACCACAATTGGTATTATGGAGGCACATCTTTCAATTGCAACCTTTAAGACTAGAGGTGATTATTTAGAAGAAGTTGCCTCCAATTGAGCCAGGTTCTAAACCCACCTGCATAAAAGTAGGTACTAAAATCTTGAGGCCAAAGATTAATAAAGCGCAACCTGTGCCGGAGATACCAAAACCCATGTTATAATGGGGTTTACCTGACATTATACAGAAATGTGAACCTGTATACAGGCGGAAATTAGTACAGAAAGATATTTGGTTCCGAAGGGGTGGCCCACAAAATGACCAATTATCCCGGTCAGGTCAGTATTCGCGAAGTCGGGCCGCGTGACGGGCTGCAAAATGAAGCGGCCTGGGTTCCAACCGAACAGAAGATTGCTTTAATCAATGCCCTGGCAAATACCGGGCTTAAACGCATTGAGGCGGTTTCTTTTGTCCATCCGAAGGCCATTCCTCAGATGCGGGATGCCGCCGAGGTAGTCGCCGGTATCGAACGTGTGCCGGGGGTCAGCTACAGCGCGATTGTACCGAACGCTGCCGGAGCCAACCGGGCCGTGACCGCCGGAATGGACGAAGTAGAGATTTTCCTTTCGGCTAGCGAGAGCCACAACCGCAAAAATGTCCGCATGTCGGTAGCCGAGTCGCTGGTGGCAGCCCAGGAAGTAGCCCAAATTCTAGGCCAGGCCAGGTTGCCCTTTGACGCGGTAATTTCCACCGCCTTTGGCTGCCCTTACGAGGGTGATGTGCCGGTTGAACGGGTAA
>JAYSYV010001307.1:0-3359 GCA_043727245.1 Chloroflexota bacterium
AACACACTGGGCGAAGTTCTCAAGGGCGATATGACCGACCTTATCGAAATGGCTGCCGCGCACGCCCTGGGCAAGACCCGCCAGCCGGGCGTATTTGAAACGTTGCAAGCCATGATGGACCGCGAATCTTTTAACCAGGTAGTCCGGCAGGGTTCCCTGGCCGGGCTGGTGGCCCTTAAAGATGTGCGGGCTGTACCGTTGGCCCTGGAGTGGACCCAGTACGGTCGGCCTGAGCTGGCCCGGTTTGCGGCCATATCAGCTCTCGGTTCGCTCGGAAAGCTGGTCAAACATCCCGAAAAAGACCAGATAATCGACCGGCTGAAGGATTTGCTGGAAGATAAAAACTGGCGGTCCAGGATGGCTGCGATTGGGGCCGCTCAAACCCTGGGCGAAGGAGCGCTTTTGCCGGACTTGCAGCGCAAAGTTGATCTGCATGAGGATAACCGGGAAGTGCGCCGAGCGCGAGAAGCGCTTGAAGCTATCCGCGAAAATGCCTCGCAGGGCCAGGAAGTCCTCAAGTTGCGCGAAGACCTGGATAAAGTATTGACCGAAAACCGGGAATTGCGCGACCGCCTGGAAAGCCTCGAACAACGGGTTGAACATAAACCTTAGAACTTAGAACCTTTTACGAAAAGCCAGGGTTGAAAGCCTGGCTTTTTTGTTTTCCACACCAGGCCCGGAGTATGCTACAATTTTATTAAATTAAGATGCGTCAATTAGTGGTTTTTCACTAAACATTCCACGAAATAAAAGCTATGACTATTAATATTTTAATGACCGGGGACGTAGTGGGGGCCAGTGGCCGCCAGGCTGTCAAGAAATTGCTGCCGCAGTTGCGCCAGGAATATCAGCTTGATCTAGTAATAGTCAACGCTGAAAATGCGGACGGCCTGGGCCTTTACATCTCGTCTGCGACCGACTTGCTGGACAATGGGGCCGACATTTTGACCCTGGGCGACCACATTTACGACAAGGCCGAGATTTACGAGTACCTGGCCCAGAACGACCGGATTGTCCGGCCCCTTAATTTTAACGTTGCCACGCCTGGCCGCGACCGGGTGATGGTGACAATCGGCCAGGCCAGAGTCATGATTGTTTCGGTGCTGGGGTTGCTCAAGATTAATGTCTACAGCGCCGTTTCGCCTTTTACCGCTCTCGACCACCTCTTGAGTGAACTGGAAACCTTCGCGGACGAGAAACAGCCCCATATTATCCTGGTGGATTTTCACGCCGAAGATATTCGCGAAAAACACGCCCTGGCCTGGCATCTCGATGGCCGGGTTAGCGCCGTAGTCGGTACCCACACCCACGTACCGACGTTGGATGCTCGTATTTTGCCACGTGGAACCGGCAAAGTGACCGATATAGGCATGTGCGGCCCGCGTGATAGTAGCCTGGGAATGAAATTAGAAGCAGCCCTGACCCGTTTTGTAGACGGTATGCCCTCCATGTACGAGGTCGCAAATGGGCCGGTCCAGTTCAACAGTATTTTCTTGCAAATTGACGAAGAAACTGGCCGCTGCCACTATATCGAGCGAGTTGACCGCCTAATAGACTTTTCACTTGAGGCTGACCCTGGCGAACCGCCTTCCGGCCTGCCCACTTCCAGCCTTAATTCCAAAGATTTAACCTGATTTTTAGTTTAGCCCCGGCTTTGTTATAATTACTATTGATAAAGAGTACGTCATCTATTACAATAATTTATACTTATACTGTGATTTGATTTTAGAAGGGTGCTTTATTGAATTTGGGTATCAGGAGAACAATCTAATATGGAAATCGGCCAATTACGTGCCTTCGTTGTTGCAGCGCGTGAAAAAAGCTTTACCAGGGCGGCGGAAGCTCTCTATGTCACGCAACCTTCCGTGACAGCCCGGATTCAAACCCTTGAAATAGAAATGAAAACCCCCTTATTTTTACGCAAAGGAAGAACTATAGAACTGACTGAAAGCGGTAAGGTTTTTTTACCCTTCGCCGAACGTGCGCTTTCGGTGCTTGATGAAGGCGAACAGGCCGTCCGAAATGTACGTGACGGAACCGCTGGGCGGCTTTCTATCGCTGCTATTCAAACAATTTGCCTCTTTTTAATCGCGCCGGTGCTGGACCAGTATCACCGGGTCAATCCTGGCGTTGAAATTTATCTCCAACAGGGCGCTTCGACCCACATCATCGAAATGTTGTTGGATGATGTGGTTCAGCTTGGCGTGGTCATTGGGCCGGTCATTCATCCCCAGATAAAAACTATTGCCAGCTTCCACGATGAAATGATTGTGGTTGCTTCGCCCGAACACCGCCTGGCCCGCAGTACCCTGGAAGGACCAGGGGCTATTTCACCGGACGAACTGGCTTCGGAAGAGTTTATAATGGCTCGGTGGGGTACTTCTTTCGACACTTTCATGAACCGGGTTGGCGATGTAGCCCGCCAGCCGCGCATTTCGATGGCTATCGAAGTAACCGAAACTACCAAAGCCCTGGTTAAAATGAATGATGGGCTGACGGCTTTGCCTCGTTTCGCGGTCCAAAACGACCTGCACAGCGGCGCACTGGTCGAGATTCCTATCGAAAACTGGGAGCCGGTCAATATCCAGATTGTGATGGTCCACCGCCGCGACCGCGAGATGGGCCTGGCCGCCCAGAAATTTGCTGATTTGTGGCAGGTTTCCAACCCGCTGTTCAGTCCGAATAGGCCGAACCTATTTTCATAATCAAGCAGTACAATTTGAATCTCAGCTTGTTGAGTGCTATGCTTAGACTGACGAAAACCGGGCTTTTACAGATTTTGCTCAGACTGGCCCGGTAATGACGATTTGTAATGAAAATAGATGACCTCTCAAGGATGAGGAAAGGAGCCGCTTTAATGGCTTATGATGTAACTCTGATTCCCGGTGACGGCACTGGCCCGGAAATCGCCGAAGCTACCCGCCGGGTGTTGGAAGCTACTGGTGTTCAATTTAACTGGGACGTGAAGCACGCCGGTATTGACGAAATGGCCCGGAGTGGCGAGGTTCTGCCCAAGGCTACCCTCGATTCGGTCCGCCGGACCCGGCTCGGTATCAAAGGCCCCATCACCACGCCTATCGGCAAGGGTTTCCGCAGCGTCAACGTGGCCTTGCGTAAGGAATTGGAACTGTACGCCTGCTTGCGCCCCTGCAAAAAGTTCCAGGGTGTACGCTCTCGCTTCGACAAAGTGGACCTTGTAATTGTCCGTGAAAATATGGAAGACCTCTATGCCGGTATCGAGTTCAAAGTCGGTACACCGGAGCAGGCCGAACTGATTGCTGAGATCGAAAGACTGAACGGGGCTAAAATCCGCAGCGATAGCGGTATTACCATCAAGCCGATCAGTGAGTTTGGCAGCC
>JAYSYV010001308.1:0-10147 GCA_043727245.1 Chloroflexota bacterium
TAAGCCGGGTAGTTACTTGCAATAGAAAGAGAGCTAACATTGACAGTTAATAAAAAAGACGGCCTGACAGTGAAGTTGGCTGGCCTACTTAACGATACCAACGGCAAGCAAGCCGGAAATGGTAATGGTCTGTCCCAGCCCGATTTTCACCGCCTGGTGACAGAGGAAAAATACCCTTCCAACCCGGAGAGTCAGGCCGCCAATAGTGCTTTGGAAGACATGTTGCGGGGAATGTTGACCGCGTTAGGGGAAGACCCTACCCGGCCTGGCCTGAAAGATACGCCTCAACGGGTGCGCCGCAGCCTGAGCTTCCTGACCGATGGCTACACCAGGAATGTCCATGATGTTTTAGGCGATGCCGTTTTTGAAGAACACTATGATGAAATGGTGCTGGTCCGCGATATTGAAATGTACAGCATGTGCGAACACCACATGCTGCCGTTTTATGGGAAATGCCATATCGCTTACATTCCGAATGGCAAAATCGTGGGGCTTTCCAAGTTGCCCCGGATTGTGGATGTCTTCAGTCGCCGGTTGCAGGTCCAGGAACGATTGACCACCCAGATCGCCCAGGCCATCGAGGAATTGCTGCACCCCCACGGCGTAGGGGTCGTCACCGAGGCTTATCACCTTTGCATGATGATGCGGGGTGTCCAGAAGCAAAACTCCAGCACGGTTGCCAGTTGTCTGCTGGGTGATTTTCGCGAGGACAGCAAGACCCGCCAGGAATTTCTAAACCTGGTTTCGTCTGACCGCCGCCCTTGATTAAATTATTTCAGGCATAATTTCAATAATTATCCCTGTAGGAATTTGCTCTATAAATTACTCATTAAAAAGCCGGTCTTAGAATTTTTTAAAGACCGGCTTTTTAATGAATAATCTGATTAAGTTTTCTGACTACAGACTCATTTATTAACGAGGAAACGCTTCTTTTACGCCGCCATCCACCGGAATCATGGCCCCGGTCGTTTTGGTCGCACGCGGTCCGGCCAGAAAGAGAGCCGCTTCGGCCACGTCTTCGGCAGTCACTTCGACCTTTAACAAATTGCGCTGGCGGTAGAAATTAGGCAGTTCTTCGACACTGATGCCGTAAGCGGCGGCCCGTTTGGTTTTCAGGTCTTCGCTCCACAGTTGCGAGCCTTCAAAGATAGCGTCAGGATTGAGCATATTGGCCCGGATGCCAAACTCGCCGCCTTCGATAGCAACAATCCGGCAAAGCTGGGCTTCGGCGGCTTTTGCCACGCTGTAAGCCCCGAAATCCTTGCCGGGAGCCGTGACGTTTTTGGTGGCGTTGTAAATCAGGCTGCCGCCGATACCCTGCTTTTTGAGAATATTGAGGCTGGCCCGTGTCACCAGGAAATGCCCGGTGGTATTGATTGCCAGGCTGAGTTCCCATTCCCTGATACTAACCCGGTCAATCGCGCCGACCGGGGCAATTCCGGCGTTGCTCACCAGGATGTCCAGGCCGCCGTAGGCCCGGCAAGCCGCTTTGAAGGCCGCTTCGACCTGTTCCTGGTTGGTAACGTCCAGCTTGAAGCTGATAGCCCGGTTTAGCCCTTGTTTCTGGCGAATCTCGGCGGCGACCGTTTCCGCGCCGTCACCGTTCAAATCGGTGACAACCACGTGCGCTCCTTCTTCGGCCAACCGGCGGGCAATGGCCCGGCCTATACCGCTGGCTGCACCTGTCACCAGGACGATTCTTCTTGCGAGGTCTTTTTCTTTAGGCAAAAGGGTCAGTTTATATAACTCCAGCGGCCAGTATTCGGCGTTGAAAGCATTTTCGTCGGAAAGAGTGGCGAAACCGCCCAATGTTTCAGCATCCGCAATAATGTTCGTGGTGTGGCGGTAAATATCGGCTACAATCCGGGCCGCCCGCGAGTCCTTACCGAGAGTCCACATTCCCACGCCCGGAACCAGGATTATGCGCGGCAGAGCATCCAGCATGGTTTCGCCGGATTTGGCATTTTTGCCAAAGTATTCCCGGTACGCGGCGGCGTACTGGCCGAGAGCCTGGGCAAAGGTGGTTTGTAGACCTTCCGGGCTGGTGTCCAGCAACTCGACCACCAGCGGAAAGCGTTTGGTATAGAGCAGGTGGTCAGGTGTGGCCGGACCGACCTGAGTAATGGTGTGCAAGTCAGCGCGATTTAGAAATCCCAGAACTTCGGGGCTGTCGTCAAACCCCAGGATGACCGGCTTTTCGGCACTGAGCAGACCGCGCAGAATGGGCGCAATCGTTTCAGGCTCCACCTCCGGGTGGATTGGCGGCACAGTTTGCGCCACCGGGAATTGGATTCGCTGCTTATCTTTCACGAAATCCTCGGCCTCTGTCACCAGGCGAATGTGGTTATCGTAGGCTTCCTGAGAGTCGCTGCCCCAGGTAATCAGACCGTGATTCATCAGGATAAGAGCCTCGGCTTCGGGGTGCTGTTGGGCGGCCAGGCCCACCGCTTTACTTAATTTAAAGCCGGGCAGGTAATAGGGAACCAGCACTACCCGGTCGCCAAAGCATTCTCGGACCGTTTCCTCCCGGCCAACCGTGTTGGTCAGAGCTAAAATTGCATCGGTATGAGTGTGCAGGATGGCCCGGTGCGGCAAGAAGGCGTGTAGCAGCGTTTCAATCGAGGGCCGGGGACTGGTCGGGTCAATCAGGCAACGGGCCAGGTAAGCCACCATATCTTCATCGCTCATTTCGTCCCGCTCGAAAAGCGGTCGCACGTAATCCAGGCGGACCGCCGGGTATTGCGTGGGAATGATGCTTTTCATATCGCTGCCGCTGCCTTTGATGTACATGACCTCAATCGGCTGGCCCAGTAGGTCCAGGGCCGGTTCTTTTACACTGTTATTGCCGCCACCCCACAGTACCAGGCTTTCTTCCTCGCCGACCATGCGGGACTGGTAAACCAGTTGATCCAGGGCGCTGGCGTTAATGACCGGCCCAACTTGCCACCTGTTTAACATTCCAAAACCTTTCTTTTGTCAGTTCGTATCCGTCAGATGCTACTAAAAGGTCCGATTAATTGAGCTTTTTAAGAGCTTTTAAGACTTTCTTTGAGAAATATTATAGCATTTAAAGCCGGGTTGGAGGCGGCTTTGAGCAAACCGCCCAATTCCTCATACACAAAAATTTGATGTTACTGCACTAACTAAATCTAAACGGCCTCCCATGCTATAATAGTAAAGCAACGGAGCGACCGGGGCTGAGTAAGCCGGAATAATTGTTAATCTAAGATGCGGACTTGATTTGAGCTATGTACAATCCACTACTTGAGCGACTTGATAAAGGCGTGTTACTGGCCGATGGGGCTATGGGGACGATTCTTTTCGACCAGGGGATTCCCTACACCGTCTGTTACGAGGAATTAAACGTTACCAGGCCGGAATTGATTTCGGAGATACACCGGAGCTATATCCAGGCGGGTGCGGAAATAATAGAAACCAATACTTTTGGAGCCAACCGCTTTCGCCTGTCCAAATACGGCCTGGAAGATAAAGTCCGGGCCTTCAATTTGAAGGCGGCTAAACTGGCCCGTGAAGTCCGCGATATTTCGGGCGAAGCGGTCCTGGTAGCCGGGTCGGTCGGGCCGCTCGGCCAGACTCGCGGCCCGGCCCTTCAACCGGACGCTATGCGGGCGGCTTTCAAGGAGCAAATCGAGGCTCTCATGGAAGGCGGAGTCGACTTCATTTTGCTGGAAACTTTCTACGATTACCAGCAGATGGTCCACGCCCTGAGTGTCGCCAAAGCCTGTACCGATTTGCCGGTGGTGGCTCAGATGACTTATAGCGAGGAAGGCCACACTTTCTCAGGCCACACGCCTCTCGAAGCCCTGACAATGCTCAAAGCACGCGGAGCCGATGTTATCGGCCTGAACTGCCATGTCGGGCCGCAAGGCTCGCTTTCGGTCCTGGAACAGTTGAGTTCAGCCCGGCCTTCCTTCCCTTATCTTTCGGTAATGCCCAACGCCGGAGCGCCCGAACGCATTGACGGGCGGATGTTCTACCACGCCTCGCCTGAATATTTCGCCTCTTATATCCCTAAATTCGTGGAAGCCGGGGCGAAAATTGTGGGCGGCTGCTGCGGAACTACGCCCGCCCACATTGCCGCGATGAGGTCGGCCCTGGAAAAAGTTCGCCCGGCGGCTGAACAATCCCACGGTCCGATTTTCCAGGTGAATACTGGCTCGATTATGTTTGCACCGCCCCATGCCGACACGACCGAAACCGCCAGCCTCTTTGAGAAAACCCTTGAAAAAGTCAGCCGGGTCGAGCCGACCAGAATGGCTCAAATCCTGGCCTCCGGTAAATTTGCCATCAGCGTCGAGCTAATCCCGCCCAAAGGTATCAAGCCGATTAAGATGCTCAATGCGGCCAACCTGATGGCCGAACTGGGGGCCGATACAGTCAACATCACCGATAACGCCATGGCGACCGTCCGTATGAGCAGCCTGGGCTGTGCCATGCTGGTCCAGCAGTCGGTCGGCCTGGAAGCGATTGTCCACTACACCAGCCGCGACCGCAACCTGATGGCTCTGCAAAGCGACTTGCTGGGAGCGCACGCCAACGGTATTCGGAATATCCTGGCTTTGACCGGCGACCCGCCGCGTATGGGCAATTATCCGGGGGCCAGCGGTATCTGGGACGTGGACGCGATTGGCCTGGTGGAAATCCTCAACCGGCTGAACCAGGGTTCGGATTGGAACGGGACCAGCATCGGCGCTCCGGCCAATTTCAACATCGGCGCGGCCTTCAACCCGACCGCTACCGATTTACCCCGCGAAATCGAACGGTTACGCAAGAAACTGGCAGCCGGAGCCAAATTTATCATGACCCAACCAGTCTTTGACCCGGACATTTTGCGGCAAACGCTGGCCGAAGTTGGCGAAATCAAAGTGCCGGTCCTGGCCGGTATCATGCTGCTCCACAACTACAAACATGCAGAGTATATCTATCACGAAGTACCCGGTATCGTAGTGCCGGACGTTATCCTTAAACGGATGCAGAACGCCGGTGAGAAAGGTATGCAAGAAGGACTGAATGTGGCTATCCAGGTGGTCGAGGAAATTCGCCCGCTAATTCAAGGGGTCTACATTATGCCCTCCCACAACAAGTACGAGGCCAGTGCCGAACTGGTCAAGCTCTTACGCAGCGAAGTAGTCAGCAGCCGGTAATCAGAAGACAGGGTTAGAAGATGGCAGACTCGGCTAACCAATCGAATCAGGCTAAGGTTTTTTCAATCGGCCACTCTAACCAGTCGTTAGAGGACTTCTTGAGTTTGCTTGAGCGTCACGGCATCGAAGTGCTGGTTGATGTTCGGTCCTACCCTTACTCAAAATACACGACCCAGTTTAATAGCCCAGAACTAAAGGCCGCTGTCACTCATGGCGGTCTGAAATATCTTTTCATGGGTAAGGAGTTGGGCGGGCGGCCTGACGACCGGACCCTCTACGATGAAACGGGCCGGGTGAAATATTCCCAGGTGGCCCAATCGCCTCTGTTCCTGGAAGGTTTAGCCCGTTTGCTTAAGGGACTGGAACAATACCGGGTGGCCCTTATGTGTACCGAAGAAGACCCGATTGGTTGTCACCGCCATCTGCTGGTATCTCGCGTATTGACCGCCCAGGGGATAGAAGTCGGCCATATCCGGGGTGATGGGCGCATCCAGACCGAAGCCGAGTTGAAAGGCCAGACAGAGGATGACCCCGCCCAACTGACTTTATTTTCGGACGAGGAGTATACCGAATGGAAATCTATACGACCGGTTTTACCCAAAAAACCGCCGAGCAGTTCTTCCAAACCCTAAAACAGGCCAAAATCAAGCAATTACTGGACATCCGGCTGAATAATTCCTCGCAATTGGCCGGGTTCGCCAAGCGCCAGGACTTGGCCTACTTTCTTAAAGAAATTTGTGCGGCCAGTTACCACCACGAACCGCTGTTAGCTCCCACTCAGGAGATGCTCGATAAGTACAAAAAGCAAAAGGGAGACTGGCCGACCTATGAAAAAGAATTCCTGGCGCTGATGGCCGAGCGCCAAATTGAAGAATTCAAACTTTCAACCTTGAGGTGGCTGTGTTAGCCATTCTGGTATAAAACGAGAAATATAGAAAAGTGGTAATTGGGCATAAATTCTCGTTCAGTTCGGTACAATTCCCGGCAAAATCTCTTAGCAGTAAGTAAGCTCAAAGTGGAAGTATTAAGAGGTGTAACTGATGGCAAGCGAGACCCTGACAACTAAAAAGAGGCAGAGTAAAAATGGCTCGTCACTTCAGCGCAAGGCAGCGCCCGCTTATAGGACCAGCGAGAACTGGCCGCTGGACATTGAGGCAGCCTACCGGCGTGACCCCGGCCCTTATACCGCCGCCAGTGTTTGGGTACTGCTGGACGAAGAACCGCTGGAACTATTTAACGGCTGGTTGGTGTGGCAAGAGATGACTAATTTAGAAGAACGGCGCATCGCCAATATCATTCAAGTTATCCTGGATTTAGCCGCCAGATGGGTTGGCTTTGGGCAAGCTTATCCCGACCAGGCCGAGTGTGAAATGCAAAATGGTGCTGTTTTCAAACCGGACGTATGCGTTATTTCAAACAAGCGCTATGACCTTCAGGCAAAACCGGTAGCGGAAGGGCTTGACCATATTGTGCTTAAAGGTAGCCCCGAACTGGTGGTGGAAATAAGGTCGCCTTCCAATCGCCGCACCCAGGAACGCCGTAAGCGTCTGACCTATTTTGAAAACGGGGCCGAAGTTATCTGGGACGTAGATCCCATTAAACCCAAAATATGGGTCTATGAAGTTGAGAAACCGGAGGTTGGCCGGGAGTTCTCCGAGCAAGACGAGATTACTTGCGAGCGCCTATTACTGAACTGGAAGCGCATGGTCAGCGACTTTTTCGCCAAAGATTTGAGCGCTGAAGATATTGCGGGACAGGCCGCCGTGGAATGGCGTAGCGAAAGCCACGCCGAAGGCAAAGCCGAGGGTCGCGAGGAAGGTAGAGCCGTGGGCCGCGAGGAAGGCGAACTGACAGCCCTAAGAAAGATACTTCTACTGCAAGCTCAAATCCGCTATGGCGAAACTGCATTACCGGCTGGCCTGGAGGCCCGGCTAGGGCTTTATAATTCCGCTCAGTTAACCGGCCTGGCCGCTACTATCGCTACTAGCCCAACTTTAGAGGAGTGGTTAGCAAGTTTCTCCGAATAGAAATGTACTAAAAAGAGGCCGGAAGCAGAGAATGCAACCGGCCTTCTTTATTATCCTGTCAAGAAATTAGTGAGCGTGGGCGGCTTCTAACTCCTTCTTATGGTTCGCGATAATCAGGTCGGCGATATTGTTGGGGCAGACTTCGTAGTGGGAAATCACCATGCTGAAGATACCACGGCCCTGGGTCATACTACGCAGGTCGGTAGCGTAGCGCTGGACTTCAGCCAGGGGAGCCTGGGCCTCAATCACTGTGAAACCGTTACCGAGCTGGTCCATGCCCAGTACTCGGCCCCGGCGGGCGCTGGTCAGGTCGCCCATCACGTCACCCACGAAGCTGTCTGGCACGGTCACTTTCAGGTCGGAAATTGGTTCGAGTAAGGCTGGTTTGGCTTCCAGCGTTCCTTTCTTGAAAGCTTGTTGGGCCGCGATTTTGAAAGCCATTTCCGAACTGTCCACCGGGTGATAGCTGCCGTCGAAAAGGTTCACCTTGACGTTCGTGACCGGGTATCCGGCTAATGGACCTTCGTGCAGAACCTCCCGAATTCCTTTTTCGACCGCCGGGATATAGTTGCGCGGCACGCTGCCCCCGACCACCGTTTCGGTAAACTCGAAATCGCCTTCCTCGGTATGCGTTACCTCGATATGGACATGGCCGTACTGGCCGTGGCCGCCTGTTTGCTTTTTGTGCTTGTACTCGGCCTTGCTGCTGCCCATAATCGTTTCGCGGTAGGGTACTTTGGGCAGCTCGATAGTTACGTCCACCCCGAACTTGCGGTGCAGTTTTTCGGCTGATACCTGGATGTGGCTTTCGCCCATCCCACTGATAATCATTTCGCCGGTCCCGGCCTCGCGCTCAACCTTGATGGTCGGGTCTTCCTCGACCAGGCGACTTAGAGCCGTACCCATTTTTTCAAGGTCGGCTTTGCTTTTGGCCTTCACAGCGGCCCGGAAAAGCGGCGAAGGGAAATCAATCCCTTTCAGACGGACCGCGTTATCGGCATCCCCGATAGTATCGCCGGTCTGCGTCACCTGCAACTTCGCAACCGCCCCTATATCTCCGGCTTCGATCTGGCTGACTGGAATTTGTTCTTTGCCGCGCACATTGTAAAGCTGGCCGATGCGCTCAGAGGCGGATTTGGAGCCGTTGTAAATGGAACCATCGCCTTTCAGAGTGCCACTGTATACCTTGAAATAGGTCAACTTGCCTACGTAAGGGTCGGCGGCAGTCTTGAATACCAGGACCGATAGAGGGCCGCTGGCTTCTGGCTTAACCCCATCTTCGGGCTGGGCCTGGCGTGGATTTGGCGCTCCGACAACCAGCATATCCAACACCTGGCTAACCCCAATATTGAGCGTGGCGCTGCCGCACAGGACCGGAAAGATCGAGTCGTTGCAGATGGCTTTGCCTAAAGTTGCCAGCAATTCTTCGGCGCTGATATTGGTATCGCCGTCCAGGTAACGCATCATCAGGTCGTCATCGCCTTCCACGATGCGCTCGACCAGTTTCTCGCGGGCGGCGGCGGCCTCGGCCTCTAGTTCGGTCGGGATGGCCGTTTCCTCAAATTTCCCGTCACGGTTGCCGGAATAAAGGTAAGCTTTCTGGTGAATCAGGTCCACCAGACCTCTAAACCCGCTCTCTTTGCCGATAGGAAGTTGAAGCGGCACGACATTTGGACCGAAAGCGGCCTGGGCAGCCTCTAAAGCGGCATTAAAATTAGCATTTTCGCGGTCGAGTTTGTTGATGAAAAGAAACCGGGGAATGTTACGCTGCTGGGCGTAGTTCCAGACCTGATCCGTACCAACTTCGACCCCGCCGGTGGCATCAATCAGGACCAGGGCGCTATCGGCTATCCGCATGGCGGCTTTGGTTTCGCCAATAAAATCGGCGTAACCGGGGGCATCAATCACATTAATCTTTACGTCTTGCCACTCGCACGGCGCAACAGAGGTATTCACACTGATGTGGCGCTTGACCTCGTCCGGGTCATAGTCCGACACCGTATTACCCTCGTCCACCCGGCCCAGACGGTTAATGGCCTTGCTCGTGAACAGCATCGCTTCGGTTAAAGAAGTCTTGCCCGCTCCACCGTGCGAAAATAAGCCTACGTTCCGAATCTGTTCCGTTCTATAACTTCTCATAAGAGTAACCTCCTCCCCAGTACGACCGTGTACTGGCTCGAATAGCTTATTTGATTGTTAAAAAGGCGGCAGTCTCTTTTGGTGGGGATAGTGAAGCCGGGGCAGAACGAGCCGAAACTTCAAATTCTCGCGCCAAAGCGGAGACACAGAAAAATCTAACTACTTTAGAGGCAAAAGCGGTAGTTTACGGAATTTTAACGCTTGAAGTAACTTTATTATAGTACTGTCTATTTTATATTACAAGCCTACAAAGCGCCCGGATTATTAGCTTGCCGGAAATGAAAGGTGGCCGGTGTGGGCGGCCATCTAAAAAATTCTTTTAAATTGGTTTGTTTTGGGGAACCGGTCGCGGTCAGGCCGTCTGAAAATTATGGAAGTGGACCCGTTCGCCTTTTTTGATAGAGCGCGTAGCCGTCCCGATTGCTACGCCATGCGTGATAATAGACTGTCCGGCTAATAATGGTCGAACGGCAATTTTGTAACCGGCTGGTATATCTTCGGCGGCAGTTTCAACCCAACCGCTGCCCAGGCTAATCACTTCCCCGGTCTTCACATCACTCAAAAGCAGCGCCACGTTATCATCCCGTCCGACTAATACGGCCCTGGCCGGCGGCTTTATTTGCTTCTCCCCTACATCCTGGTAGTTCATATGGGACTCCTACTATATAACCATGCATCAACGTTGAGTGCGTCGTTATAAATCATAATTATTTATGCCAAAGCTGATTTTTTTCGCGAATCAGTTTAGCGGGGCGCTATATTACTGGGCTTTATGGTAATAAACTCAATATACTGCAGAAATTTTCTCAGCGCTTA
>JAYSYV010001309.1:0-10135 GCA_043727245.1 Chloroflexota bacterium
TAAAAGAAAAACGTTTCGTATTGACTCAATACGAAACGTTTAACGTGAAACATTTTTACATAAAACCCATCAAGCCTAGCTGTTCTTTTGCTGGAAGGATTGCATGAAATCTACCAGGGCTTCAACACCTTCATAAGGAAAGGCATTGTAGATAGAAGCTCTAATTCCACCAACGGTCCGGTATCCTTTAAGCCCGTCCATTCCAAGAGCCGTTGCTTCTTTCACAAATAATTTATCCAGGGCATCAGTGGGCAGTCGGAAGGTAACATTCATGTTGGAACGGCTGGCTGAATGAGCATGTCCCCTGTAAAAGCCTTCCGATTTATCAATTGCCTGATACAAAAGAGCAGCCTTTGCACTGTTGCGTTTGACAGTTTCCTCCAACCCTCCGTTTTCAAGTAACCAGTTAGTTACCAGTCCTGTGGCGTAAATCGCAAAGGTAGCCGGGGTATTGTGAAGTGACTCCTTTTCGATCAAGAGGCGGTAATCCAGCATTGCCGGTAAATTGGTGGGAACCCGTTCCAGCAAATCTTCCCGGACGATTACCACCGTCAAACCGGCTGGTCCCATATTCTTTTGAGCGCCCGCATATAAAAGCCCGTATTTATTAATATCCAGGGGCCGACTCATAACGTCTGAAGAAGCATCACAAACGAGCGCCACTCCCACCGGGGCCACCGGTTCTTCGGCCCATTGTGTCCCGTAAATAGTATTATTCGAAGTAAAATGTAAATAAGCGGCCTTTGGGTCGAGCTGAAGTTCAGCCTGGGCTGGGATTCGATCAAAGTTACTACTTTCACTCGTAGCGGCCACTCGGACCTGACCCAGCTTCTTGCCTTCCTTATAAGCTGTCTGCGCCCATGAGCCTGTCAGGATATAATCGGCTGAAGCCTCTTTGGAAAGTAAGTTTATAGGAACCATGGAAAATTGGAGGCTTGCGCCGCCCTGCAAAAAAAGAACTTTATAATTTGCGGTTATGTTATAGAGTTTCCTGATATTTGCTTCGGTCTGGTGAATAATTTCTTCAAAAGCAGCTGAACGGTGACTCATCTCGAGAACTGACATTCCAGTGTCTCTGTAATTAAGTAGTTCTTGTTGAATTTGTTCAAGGACGGTGACTGGCATCACCGCTGGTCCGGCTGAAAAATTATAAATTCGTCTGTTGGCCCTGTAACCGGTCATTTCATTGACGGAAGAAGTACTTGACATAACTATTTCTCCTTGGATAACAACATAATTAAGAATTTGATTATACCAATATTGTCAGGATTATCAAAAATAGTAAAACTAAAATACTGGATAGTTTGGTCCAGGTCATTACTGAAAGAGAAATTAAGATATGATATGATAGATTGTAACTTGGAAAGGGAGTTAATCGTTAGATAATAGATTGTCTGTTGTCGTTGCCGGTATTAAGAGGTGATTGTTTTTGAATGTCCTGAAAGTTCCCTTACTAACTACTTTACCCGAAAATACTTTACCCGAATTAGCTACTCGGCGCAGAGAGCTTATTTATATTTGTTCCTTCTTAATTGTAGCTATTGGCTTGAAGTTAATGCTAAGCCTTTATTTATGGCGCAACGGTTTTCTGGAATTTGATACCGATGGCTTTACCCGTTCGGTTATAGCCTGGCAGTGGCAGTCCGGGACCAAACAACTTGGAATTGATGCCTGGTTGCCCTTACAGTTCTGGTTGAACGGGTCTATTATGCATTTCTGGCCGGATCTTCTAAAAGTACCCAGGGTGGTAAATATGGTAGCTTCTATTATAACTACTATAAACTTGTTCTTTATTGCCCGCCTAATATTTGGCCGGACCGCCGGTTATTTCACCGCTGGCCTCGCCGCAATTTTCCCCTGGGAAATCTGGTTCGGTCTGAGCGGCATGTCCGAAAGCCTGACCCACGTTTTTCTGACTACCGGTGTTGTATTTTTTGCTCAGTGGCTTACCCGCAAAGACCCCCGGCCCTACTGGTTAGTTCTCGCCAGTCTGGGACTTTTAGGGGCCACTATGCTGCGTTACGAAGCATGGTTCTACAGCGCCGTGTATGCCCTGATTGCCCTTATTATTGCTTTGCGCCGTAACGAATGGGGCAAACCTGATAAAGCCAAAGCGATCCTGGCCCTGGTTCCGGCCTTTCTGTTTATGCTATCCTGGATGTATGCAAGCTGGACCGACCCTAATATTCGTTCGCCTTTAGGCTTTGCAAATATAACCAGTGAAATCAATGGCCGGATTTATGGTTCGGAAAACGTCACCCGTTCGATCCTATCTCGGTTGGTCTTCTATCCGCAGACTTTTCTGACTTTGTGGCTGCCTTTAACCCTCCCGGCGTTGGCGGGTACTTTGTGGTTAGTCTGGAAGCCGGTTGGTATGGCTCGCTGGTATCTGGCCCTGGTCTGGGGCGAGTTTGCGGTCTTTATTTTGACGACCCTGCCCTACAACAATATCGCGCCCGGTAGCGCCCGCTACCCGGTGTCCAATTTGCTGCTGCTTTTGCCGGTGATAGGTTACTTGTTCCAGCGAGCTTTTATTTACCCACGGCAAGCCGTTCGCCTGGCCGTGATGGGCCTGTTTGCCGTTTTACTGCTAACCCAGGTTTACGCCACGCTGGAAAGACCGCGCACCGACCCCGATAACGCCACCCGTCAAGTCGCTAACTGGTTGGATGGGTTGTGGCAAGATGGTTATCTAAAGCCGGGCGATAAAGTAATATTGGATTTACCGGCCTATGATGGCCCCAATGGTAATGATTTTACGCGGGCTTACTATGCTTTGCCCGTCCTGACCAATCATCCTGACAGCTTTGTCATTCCGCCGGATTTCGAGAAGTTTGCTGGCCTGGTGCAATCTGAAATTGGCGGAGCGCCTCATGTGTGGGTGCATCTTGTTTCAGCCGGGGGCGATCTCAAACCCTTTCAAAATAACTACCGTGAGATAAAAACCTTCGGCGATTATACGGTCGGCCAGTATCCTATATTCCGGGGTGCGGTAATTACTCCTGGCGATGGTATAGTCGGCCACAAAAATATGATTCAACTCGGCCAACAGGTTGAAGTTACGGCGGATGAATATAAACCCAAAGAAACTACCGCCATCTGGGTGACTCGTCCTGATAAAAAGGTTATTAACCTCGGCAACAAAGACGCTGACGCTGTTGGAGTCCTCGCCATAAGTTATACTCCCGAACAGGCTTTGGAAGGCGATTGGTCAATCACTATCGTGGGGATGGAGTCAGGCCGCCGGGCTATCGGTATGTTTGAAGTTAAATAGTAGATGGATAAGTTAAACATGGTTAGAAATCAGCCCGCTCAAAAACCTGATTCATCACAGGCTCCTGCTTTATCAAATCAGTATGCCCGTCAGCAGTATGAAGTTCTTTATCCATTACTCAAGGAATTATACCCGGTTCCTCGTTGCGGGCTTAATTTTGAAAACCCTTTTCAACTTTTGGTCGCCACAATATTATCGGCTCAATGTACTGATGTCCGGGTAAATATACTGACCCCGGCCCTTTTCGCCCGCTTCCCCGACCCTAACGTTATGGCCGAGGCAGACCCGGCTGAACTCGAAAAGCTGATTTATACGGCTGGATTTTATCATAACAAGGCTAAAAGTATTCTGGGCGCTTCCAGAATGATTGTGCAAGAATATGGGGGTCAGGTTCCGGCTAAAATGGAAGCTTTGCTCAAGCTGCCGGGTGTGGCCCGTAAGACGGCCAGTGTGGTTTTGGGGAATGCTTTTGACATAAATGAGGGAATTGCCGTTGATACGCACGTTATGCGTCTGGTCGCCCGTTTAGGACTTTCTTCCAATACTACCCCTGAGAAAATCGAGCGGGATTTGATGGTCCTGGCTCCCTGCGAAGAATGGACCAACCTATCCCACCGCTTAATCTGGCATGGCCGGTTGATCTGTGAAGCCCGGCTGCCTCGCTGTGAAAAATGTTTGCTGGCTCCACACTGTCCTTCCAGGATAGTACCCCTGGCAACCCCGGCCTCGCTCTAATCCGCGCTTTCCGACAGCTTTGCCAGTTCCTCCACGGTATCCACATCTTCGTGAATGGCCGGGTCCGTTACTGGCACTTCCAGGATAGCCCCAGGGTATTTCTTGACAACTACCCGCCCGCCCACATCGCCTTCTAGCTGGCTTAGTTCTTCCAGAAAAGCCCTCCCAAAGATTACCGGGTTGCCCCTTTTCCTTTCATAGACCGGAAAAAGTATCTGGCTTTCTCCTGTGTCACCCAGCTCTAAAAATTGCTCCACCAGGCGAATAAGCGTCCGGCTTTTCAGCCTGGGCTGGTCGGTCAGCATTATCAAGACTCCAAGAACTGCCGGGTTTGCCGCCTGGATTGCTTTTATCCCGGCTGCCACCGAAAAACCTTGTCCTTCTTGCCAGCGTAGATTAAACACTGGCGTTACTCTTTCAGAGCCTATTTTAGTTTCGAGATTAGTCTGCACGGCTTCATGCTGGTTTCCTACCACCACGAAAACCTGTCCCTGCGTGGCTTCTAAAGTCAAGCGGACCGCCCGTTCTACCAGGCTTGGCCCTCCATCAGTCGGCCAGGGTTCGAGTTGCTTGGGTTTTCCAAAGCGCCGGGCTGCCCCTGCCGCCAGGACTATGGCCGCTATCTTATTTTCAGGGTTCAATTATTTGTTGGTTCCTGTTTACTTTAGTGAACATATCCCTTTAACCTTTAGTCCACCCCAGCCGGTCAACCGAAAAGGCCCGCGCAAGCACTTCACTTTTTAGGGGTTGGCCTTGCCCGGTGGTTATATAAATCGAATTGTTTTGATAAAAAATCAGCGAGCGGCCATTCCCCGGTTCCCAGCTAAAAAAACGGGCCTTGAAACCGTAGTAAGGCATATAATCTAGCGTTAAAGGCCGGGTATTTCCCGTCGAGAAACTCAACACCACCAACCGGTTCGTGACATCTTCACCACTATAACCCCCATCAAATCGGCTGATACCGCTCTGGGTAAAATAGACCATGTTCAGGCTATCAGGTGAAACTATTGGCCCCGCTCCTCGGTCATAAGATCGCCAGCCTCTGGTTATATTGGAGCCATTTCCAAGCACAAATGCCTGGACACTGCTGGTCTGGTTGGAAGTCGCCACTGTCGCAATTAACCGCGCACTGTCCGGGCTAAACCCGATTAGCCGGTTAATATAAAACCCCGGTTGTTCCTCGACATTTCCTTGCGGCGTAATCAGCCAGACATTCCAGATAGAGTTATAGGCTGTCAGATTACCCGCCCCACTCATTGCGATGTAATGCCCATCCGGCGACCAGGCCAACCCTTTTCCTAACGAACTGAAACGAGTATCGAAATGGCCCAATGACGCAATTTGCTTGCCCGGTGTACTTCCGTCGGCTGGAGAAAGATATAATTCGTAGGTTTGGTTATCTAACCGGTAGGCCAGTTGGCTGCCATCCGGCGACCAGGCAAAAGCTGAAACATTTTGACTGGTAATTAAGTGCGGTTCACCGGCCTCTTTACCTGTGTTACCGGTAGCAATGGTATACAAACCCGGTTTGAGTTGCTTGTCGTCGCTCAATGCCTGGAAAGCCAGTTGCTTGCCATCGGCTGACCAGCTTGTAAGATAGCCCAGGTCGTCGGGGTTGCCATTACCTTCCGAGAGCTTCCGTTTGTCCTTACCGTCCAGCCCTACCAGATATAGCGCACTGTTAAAGCGTTCGCCGACCTCAACATACACCATTTTATCCCCTTTAGGGGCCAGATTAAAATCTACCAGCTTGAAAGTGCCGGAAGTTATTACGGTTTGTGTGCCGAAAGATAAATCGTTGACAATCAACTGGCGCTGCCCGATGCCGCTCACATATACCAGTTTGCCTTCTTTGCTTGTCACCGTAATATTGGAAGCCGGTGTCGCGGTTGATTTTGGGGCGCTAGTGGTTGCGCCTGGCGTATCGGTTGGGCTTCCCACTCCTAGCAAATCCATTCCGCAACAGGTTGGCGTGAAGGTCGCGCCGGGACCACTTACCAGGGTCAGCGTATTCTTGTTAACCGTATCCAGCGTTTCGAGGGTCTCCTCGAAAAAGTCGTAAATATAATTACCGGCCTGCAATTGCAGAGTATTTCGCCCGACATTAGCCCGGTCATACACCAGGCGGCGGTTATCGGGCAACCAGCTAACTCCCAGCACCGAAGCTTTATCCTGGCCCAATGAGGCTGATCCAACCGGGAAATAGCGCACGTTGCCGGTAGCGGCATCAACCACTTGAATCCG
The DNA here is from genome assembly GCA_043727245.1 of Chloroflexota bacterium. GTDB lineage: Bacteria > Chloroflexota > Chloroflexia > Chloroheliales > Chloroheliaceae > 54-19. Next base: position 6,254 of record JAYSYV010001309.1, read on the forward strand.
TGCGCTCCCATCACTGAAAGCCAATGAACGGCTGTTCGGGGACCAGGCTGGAGTAAGATGCAGCCGACTGGCCGGGTTATAAAAATCCGAGTAAGCCCAGATCAGGCTCATAATCTCGTGGGCCGACCCATCGTAATCGGCTAACCGGCGCATTGAATTGCTGTCGGGATTTATCCGGTAGAGGCTGGTTTTGTCTTTCTGGGTGTCAGTGGCGGTAAAAGCCAGGGCCGTCCCGTCTGGCGACCAGCTCAAGTAAAGTATATCCAGGTCGGTTAGCCTGGCTTTTTCCGAAAGTGATACCGGGCTGCTTCCATCCCCGGATGCCAGGTTTAAGGTCCGTTTTTGATCTACAATATTATTTCCGCCAATATAAGCCAACCGCTTACCGTCCGGCGACCATGACCCACTCACCGCGCCCGCCACCAGCAGCCCAGGCTGCCCGCTATCCACCGTCACTACGTACAGGCTGGATTGTTGAGCACTGTTGGTAGTTGTAGTGGCTGGAGCGGGGGTTGTACCATCTCCCAGGCTTGGGATACTGACCGGTCCATTCAATGAGGTAGTAGCCGGGATTGATTGGACTGGCGCGGTCTGAATAGCTGGTCTGGTTGTGGGTCCATTTCCCGGCGTTGCCGTAGGCGCGACGGTAGACCTTATTTGATTGGGCGGGGCGGCGGCAATATTGGCGACCTGGCTATTTACCTGGCTGGCTGTTCCGTTCAACCGGGTGAACATAATTTTCTGGCTATCGGGCGACCAGACCGGGTTGAAACCCTCCTGGGTAACTACCTTCCGGTTTTTCCCTTCAGCATCTATTACAACAATCCGGCGGCCTTTAGCATAATCTCCGGCGGCCTGGTCCCCGTTAAGTTCGGTAAAAACTACCTGCCGTCCGTCCGGCGACCAGGCCGGAGTATATTCGGCGGCGGCGCTCTCTGTCAGGCGGCCCACAAATTTCCCGGTCAGGTCCACCGTATACAGGTCTGGCCAGCCATCCTTGTTGCTCAACACCAGCGCCCGGTCCCTCGGCAGGTCGGCTTCTTTTTTACCCGTTACCGGAGTTCCTTCCTCCCCACAGGCCGCTAAAAGCTGTACCCCTATAACCAGAACTACCCACCATGCCCCAATGAGCCTGGGCTTCTTGTAATTACTTGACATAATTCTCATTTACAATTCCGGCAGATATAATGACTAGCAATGAAAATCCCTGCTTGAATTTTACCGTAGTAGCACTGAATAGTCTATAGAAAAGAGAAAATGAGAGGGATGCAAAGTAGTCAGTTGTCAGAAGATTTGAGTAAACCGCGCCGCATCAAATGTTGAACCTGTTATGTGCTAAGAAGTAACTCATACAGATAAGGTTTAAACAATCTTTTGAGAATAATCGCCCTAACCCTGGAAGCTGAGAGTGCCTGATTTTCATAGTAAATAATGCCTATCCAGGCATTTTGTTAACAGCCTACTAACTACTACCATCAGGGTGTAAATTCCCAAATAAATCAGGATCGAGCGCAATACGTTCCTGGAGGGGAATAGCCAGGTTAAAATTAACCAGATGCAGCTTGGCACTGGTATTAAATAAGGCGGTTTTCCGGCCTAAATAATCAATTCGGGGTCTATCTTCGGGATGGCTCCAGGCTACCGCCTCCACGATTTGCTCGGCGGTGAGGCCCACTACCCGCAGCAAGACATTTGGGTCGTACCCGGCCCGGATACGCGCCTCAAATACTTTATCCAAAAAATCCATCAACGGTTTAGGGTGGTTGATCTTGATTGAGGCAATCACACTCAGGGTAGCAAGAGCAATACGCTGGGCAATCTGTTCCTCGCTTAAGTTGGCGTAAAGACTGAAATGCTTCTTATCGCGGCCAATTCTTTTAGAAACTCTGGTTGCAATATCGTCAACAAGCTGGGTTAAGATTCCGACTAATTCTTGATTCAGGCTTGGCATTAAAATTGCCCTTTTGATACCGCACTTATTGTGGTACAAGCTTCCTGATAATATCGTGGGACTCGATTTAAACTTAATTATACCTAAAAACCGAATAAAAGTAAGTTGTTTTATCAGGACAATTAGATTTCCCTTGTAATACCAGTTTAGAAATCATTCAAAGACATAAGTCCTGGGATTTTCTTCCTGCCCGGCTACTTCATCGGCCAGAAAATCTGGCAAAACCGGGTCGGACTGCTCCAACTTCCCGGCCAGGGCTGCCTGGACCGCTTGCCAGATTTTCTCCGGGCGCAGCGGCATATCCATTGATTTTATACCCAAAGGAGCCAGCGCATCCAGCACCGCGTTGACAATTGCCGGAGGACCGCCTGTGCAACCGCCTTCAGCGATGCCTTTGGCTCCCAACGGGTTTCGCGGTGAAGGTGTTTCTATCACCTCCGTTAAAAAAGTCGGCACTCGTTCGGCGGTTGGCAGGGCGTAATCCATCAGCGTACCCGTAATAAGTTGCCCGGACTGGTCGTAAACGATTTCTTCGTAAAGCGCCTGGCTGATACCCTGGGCCAACCCGCCGTGAACCTGCGCGTCCGCCAGGTAATGATTTAAAACTCGCCCGCTATCGTCCACCGCGATATAATCTAGAATCTCCACGTTGCCGGTATCGGTATCCACCTCGACAATCGCCAAATGTGACCCTGACGGAAAGGTGGCCCCTTCTGGTGAAAAATCGCGCCAGGCCGCCAGCCCTTTAACCGGAGCGCCGTTTACCGGGTTCGGGCCTTCGTGTTCAATCAAGGCCGGGTTTTCTTCTACCAGCCGGGCTATCTCGCCCAGTTCCAGCCCGGTCGTCGGCACACCACGCACTCCCACCCGGCCTCCTTCTATTATCAGGTCAGCTATTGATGCTTCCAACTGACGGGCCGCCACCTGTAAAACCTTATCGCGGGCAGCTTCGGCGGCCAGCAAGACCACCGAGGCCGCTACCGGAGTCGTCCGGCTGCCAAAAGTGCCGATGCCATAGGCCGGTAGGGTTGTGTCGTTCATCTGGACTTCGATTTTGGAGCCGGGTAAATTAAAAGTGCGGGCTACTATCTGGGCAAAAGCCGTAAAATGGCCCTGGCCGTTATGGGATACCCCGCTTTGCACCAGCACCGTTCCATCTCGCCGGACTCGCACCAGGGCCGCTTCTTTGAACTGGCCCGCTATCGGCCCACCCGAAATTTCCAGGTAAGCTCCGATACCGATACCCAGCAATTTATTGCTCTGCTCCTTGCGCCGGGCCTGTTGCCTGGTTCGCCACTCTTTATAGTTGGCAATTTCAAGCGCTTTTTTCAGGGCCGCTGCATAATTCCCGCTGTCGTACTGGATGCCGGTCAGGGCGTTATAAGGAAAAGCTTCCGGTGGGATAAAGTTTCGTAGGCGAACTTCCGCCGGGTCCATCCCCAGGTCAGCCGCAATTCGTTCAATCGTTCTTTCCAGAATGTAAGCCGCCTCTGGTCGTCCTGCGCCCCGGTAGGCTGCCGTCGGCACTTTATTGGTATATACGCCCACCATCCGGCTGTCTATCGCTTTGAGCTTATAAGGCCCGTTTAACATGCGTAGCGACCCGGTTGGAACCAGCACCGTAGAACCGGCCAGCCAGCTTCCCAGGTCCGCAATAGACCGGACCCGCAGGCCAATCAAGCTGCCATCGTTTTTTACTGCCGCCTCGATATAATTGATCTGACCGCGTGCGTGGGTCTGGGACTGCAAATTTTCGGTGCGGCTTTCCAACCACTTAATTGGCCTTTGATAGCGGTAGGCCAGGGCAGCCAGGGTTATTTCCTCACCCACAAAAGCGTTCTTAGCTCCAAAAGCCCCACCTACCAGGGCGTTGCGAATTTTAATCCGGGCCTTATCCAGCCCCAGAAAACCAGCCAGAACATCCTGCGCCC
>JAYSYV010001310.1:0-3346 GCA_043727245.1 Chloroflexota bacterium
ACTTTCAGGGGGCTTTTGTTTTTAAAGTATATCCCGATTTAACCCTGGTTGGGGTTGAGCTTCTTGAAACGCTGTTGAAGCAGCTTTACAAATTCAGGCGTTACTTTGTCCAGACGCTTCTGGCGGCGATAAGTCAGTATAGTTACCTGGAAGTTTTCCCAGACTGCCCGTGCGGAATGGTCATCATTAAAGATGTCCGTGTGGGCTTTGAAAAGCTGCCAGAGGTCTTCCTGTTTGGGGTCATGGCCGGTTTTTTCGGCACTGCGGAGTTGTTGCTCTGCCGCCTTCAAAGCCTCTACGTGATGCTGGTGCTTGATGTCTTCCAGTTCGGGGCTTTCCGGTCCATACCGCCGCCGCACATAAGCCCTGGTAATCGCATCTACCGACTCAGCCGCACCCGGAATCTGCCGACTCAAGTAGTTCGCGTACTCATAAGGTGTCATACCGCTCCGTCCGCGCAACCCGGCTTTGCGGGCCGACTGGCTCATGCGGTTATAGATCGCCAGCGGAGAAAGGTCTGGCACATCATAGACCCGTTTGAGATAGATTTTACGGCTGAAGAACAGCCCGACCCCGGCTAAACCGGCCAGCAAGATTAGAGTTAGCCAGAGAGGAAACGACTTGTCCTGGGAAGTAGCGCCGCTATCAGTAGTAGTACCTCCGGTGGGATTCAGCTCCGGCCTGATACGAGGGTCCGGTCCTTCCGAGAGAGCGGTATTAGTGGAAGGGGTTATAGCCGGGGGCGGTGGGGCGCTAATCGGTTCGGGGGGAACTGCCGAAGGGTCAGCCGGACGTTGAATATTATCCTGGTTGGGGGTCGGTTCAAAATCTACCCAGCCAACCCCTTTGAAATAAACCTGGGGCCAGGCGTGGGCCGCGCTACCGCGCACAATCCAGCTATTGGCAGTCATATCAAATTCGCCGCCGATAAAGCCGGTGACTTCGCGGGTCGGAATATCAAGGCTACGCAGCATCAAAACCATCGCGCTGGAAAAGTGGACACAATAGCCACTCTTGCTATCGAAAAGGAAGAAATCTATTTCATCCCGCCCTTCCGGGGTGGGCGGCGGGTCGGTGGTATAGGTAAGACTACGCAGGTAACTCTGGATAGCCATCGCCTTATCGTAAGGGGTATTCAGGCCCGCTGTCAGTTCCTCGGCCTGAGCTTTTATACCCGGTGAGAAGTTCGTAGGCAATTGCACGTAACGTTCTTTGACCCAACCAGGATATTCTGCCGTCGTATTCTGCCGCAAAGTCTGGATGTCCGCGCCATAGCGGCGGGCCTGGGTAGTATAAGACTCACCCGTAGCGACCGGTTGGGTCAGCGTAGCGCCGGTAAGGTCATCATAATTCGGTTCGTAACCTTCATACTGCAAAGCCGATGGTTTACCGTTTACCAGGGTATAGGTAACATTGTTGCCCTTGACTGCGTCTTCCAGCTTCTTGATTTCGGCCAGGACTTTGGTTCCTGTCTCAATTGCCTCAAAGCGGTTCCTGGCGCTATCACCACGGGCATAAGGCGATTCGAGCGTGACCAGATAATCGCCGCTGCTGTTTAGATAAACACTCGACTCAACTTCAACCGTTCCTCCGGCGGAATTTTTAACGGTAGCGCCGCTGAGTTTGTTGATTACTTTGGTACTGCCCGGCTGTAGATTAAGCGCCTGGACTTCCGTAATCGAAGGAACCTGATAAGACCAGCCGCCCGTAGTGCCTGAAATAGCAAAACCGGACTGGACCAGAGGCACTCGGATAAACTTACCATCGTTACCCAGGCGATACTCTCCGACCGAGTAAGTATTGCCGGAGTTCACATAGCTAAAAGTGAAGGTGGGCGGAATAGCCAGTTCATTCATCTGGCTGCCCTGTTTGAGATACTTGATAAGGTCCAGGGCTGCCGGGGGAACGGTCTTGCCGGTGGTCTGGTCTACCAGGACCGAGCGCTTACCGCCATTGCCGTCCGCTACATCCTTTAGCTGAAAAGCGCTCAGGGGAGCATTTATGGTCGTTTTTATGTAATGAAAAGCCACCAGCGAAGCCCGGTCCATGTTGACCAGATCGCCCAGGCTCAGAACTAAATTAAAATTCGGCACTAGCGGGGTCAGGGTTAATTTGGCCGTCCGCTTGCCCTGGTCAGTTGGAGTAGGTAGCGCCTGGTTAGCTGCCAGCGAAAGCTTGCGGAACAAAATATTGGAGGGAGATTTGTCCACGGCAATTTGATAGGTATTAATCCAACCCTTACCATCGTATTGGTCCATCGTCTGAGTTTGAAGATAGGAGGGGGCCGCGCTGTTATCAGTCGCAACCCGCAAAACCGGCTCATTGCTCAGGCGAAGCGGCCCACCAATAGTAAAAGAGTCGCTCAGGGTGTTGTAATTGGTATTGGCCCGGCCTTTGTACTGGTCGTTTCCATCGTTGCCGCCCGAACCTACAATATCCCAGACACCCTTAATACCGTTAAAAGGCTGGCTGGCTTTATTCAATACCTGGCCTAAAGTTTCAATCTGGGAAGAACTGGGAGTGGCAAAAGCCAACGCCATTACCACCAGGGCCAGGCAGCCGCCCACCGCCATCGCCATGCGCCAGATACCCGGCTGGAAGTAAAGCCGCAAGGCTCTCCAGCGCTGTTCATCCTGGAAAACATTGAACCGGACCAGGAGTAAGAGCGCAATTATCAGGAAGAAGGAAAAGCTGTAGATAGCGTTCGGCGGGTTGAAAGAAAGGTTAGTCATAAGGACCGAACCGAGCATAGCCAGAGTCCACCAGGATTTGTGGCTACGGAAAAGCATCCAGGCCGAGGCATAACCCAACACCCACACCCCAAAGGTCAGCGAAGCCAGGTAGACCAGATTATTATCGTGAGCTTTGCCCTGGATAGCGTCCTCACACCAGCGCACCACGGTTAGAACGGTGCTGCCCAGGCGGCGGGTCCACTCGCTGTACTGGACATCGCCATAGGGCGAAACTAGCAAACCGACAAAAACCAGCCCGACACTTATGATAAAAGAGTGGGCCAGCAGGGCCGGGACAAAACGGACCCGCGCCAGTCCAAACCCGATAAAGAAACTTACCAGAGCGGCCCTGGGTAAGAGGTTCGAGCCATCAGCCCAGTGAGCGCCTTCGATGGACCAGACAACGGTCATTAAAGCCAGCAGCAAGGCCAGAAAACTAAACCAGCCTTCTTCCAGCTTGAGTTTCCCCCAGGAATTATTTCCGATTTTTTGGGTGCTTGTAGTCATAATATTAAAGAAATACTTACTTCCTATTTAAAAATTATCTGGCAGGTAGAGAGATATAAGAGTAAGCCGCCCTGGTAATTACTGCATTTGGGCGGCTAAACGGGCAA
>JAYSYV010001311.1:0-3344 GCA_043727245.1 Chloroflexota bacterium
GAACAGGCCGCGCTGCTCCTGGCCCGGTCGCAACCGCAGCTTGAATACATAGCGGGTTTGGTCGGTGTAATTCGGCTGGGCGCAGTGCCACATACCGTGATGCATGAAAACAATCGTCCCGGCTCTAGCTTCAAGCTGGCGCTGCCCGACAATGTTCTTGTACCGGCCAATGCTCTCAGTATTAGCTTTGCGCAGGTGCGAGCCGGGCAAAATCAAGGTCGGCCCCATTTCACGCGGAGCATCGTGGGAGAAGTAAAAAGCCTGGATGTCAAAGGCCAGAGGGCGCAAATCCAGAATCGAATCAACGTGCCAATTCTGGGCCTTTAAGTGTTTAGCTTTCACTATATGCAAAGATGAGTGGTCGTACACCGGGTTGACCCCGACCAGGCCCTGGATAATCTCTTTTACCTGGGGCAGGTCAAACACCGCCCGGAGATTTTGTGATTCGTTCCAGATTCTGGAACCTCCCACATCCAGGTTTTTTTGGTCCTGGTAAACAGCCCGGTTAAGTTCGTCCGGTACAAGGTCGGGCATCGACAGAAAACCATCGGTAACAAACCGGGCCATCTGTTTAGCGGTCAATAAGTACTTTTTTTCAACGCCCCTTTCGGTTTGGGGTTTTTCATCTTGATAACTTATCAAGATTTACCTTCCTTTCCAGTTCCTATTCAAAAGGTAAATGTCTGCTTTAAGGTCAATGGCGAATTATTATGATTGCAGAGTGGCAAAATCGTCAGTTTCTTATTCTTTATGTACTATATTATAGATAGCACCGCTAATCCAGATATAAGTCCGAGAAGCTTATGTCTGATTCCGCTTTTTTAGGGGGGGATTTTATTAGATTAAATTAGGGATGTGTCGAAACGGTGGCAATGAGGTGCAGTTTCCAGTCATAGACCCCGCCGTGCCAGCCTGATTTGGTCCAGTGGGCTTGAGTGTCAATCGACGAGTGTGGCATCACGCCTGCTTCCCGGTCCTTTTTGTGCCAGACCTCACCTTTGGCCGGCAAAACGGTGCTGTCGAGGGCAGCACCGCACTCTTGCCAGGGGTTTAGCCCTTCCAAAAGATAGTTACTGGCTACCGGAATTGGCTAACCGCCAGGTATTAGAGAACCCGGCTGGACCCCTTGATAGGGCGGTTTACCCTTCGCCCCGGTCGGTAACTTTGCGAGACTTGCTGACAAACTGGCCTGGAATTGGTTTCCTAAAGGGGGATATACCCTATTACTCAGCCACAATGGACCTGATACCTGCTCCCCTTTCCTACGCCAGAATATCGACCGGTAGTCCGAGTAAAGCTGTTGACCTGGCCCCTGATGACTGGATGGCCGAAATTGGCAAGCTGCCGCTGGCTTACCCACCCGGCGAACGCTGGTTATACAATGTTTCCTCAGATATATTGGTCGTGCTGGTGGCACGGGCCAGCGGTATGGAACTGGCGGATTTCTTGCAAAAGCGCCTTTTTGAACCCCTGGGAATGTTTGATACGGGTTTCGTGGTGCAGCCTGAAAAGCTAAACCGCCTTTGCTTGGGTTACGGCACAAGTAGCATTACGAACCAAACGGTTGTTATAGACCATCCCACCAATACCATTCACTCTAAAGCGCCTATCTTTCCTTCCGCTGCGGCCGGGCTAGTTTCAACCGCTGATGACTATTTAAAGTTCGGGCAAATGCTGCTTGGGCGAGGAAAGCTGAACAACGAAAGAATCCTCAGCCAAATGACGGTGGATTTAATGACTGCCAATCACCTGACCGATGAGCAGCAATTTCATGCCTTTATCGATTCAGGTATCTGGGGAACACGGGGTTTTGGTTTTGGTGTTTCTGTTATTATGAAGCGGACCCAGCTTGGCCCAGGCGTAGACGCCTTTACCTGGGGAGGAGCTTATGGCATCAACTGGATAACCGACCCACAAGAGGATCTGGTCATTATCCTAATGATTCAGCAATTGGGCGTTCAGATAAAACTTGGCGAGGAGTTTATCAACCTGGTATACCAGTCGATTGATGATTGAACTTGCTCTAAACCCGCGTGGCTTTACGGTAAGCCGCCGGTGAAAGTCCGATAACATTCTTAAAGACCCGCGAAAGATAAAACCGGCTGCCAAAACCAGTGGCTGCGGCGATTTGCTCTCATCTTTATTTTTTAGTTCAAGAAAAGCTCCATTGGTCTGATTGAAATAAAAACGCCAGAAGATATATTGTACATTTTAAAGCCTCCAACGGGCCGGGTTTATTTTAGTCCACCTGGCTACAAATATGCGCGAGTGCAGGTTATCTAACATAGCTGCTTCCCCTGAATAGCCGGAATCGGACATAAGCTGTTCGGATTTATATCTGGATTACCATACCAATTTATTATATAGTATCATTAGAAATAGACACAATTGCTTGAGAATTGGGGAGATGATATTAAATGAGTAGACTTCGGCAACAAATCTTAATTTTACATCTGGCAGTATCCAGCCTGGAAGGTAAAACCATCGCCTGGGCTTTTTTTGACGGTGCGGCACTCGCCGACCAGCCCCAGATGCAGTCAGGCGATACCGAAACACCACCTTATGGCTCAGTGCTGGACGCTATGCGGGATGGCTGGAATGTAATCCAATTGCCCCCCTTGCCGGTATATGTATCAGGTCACGAACACGAAAGCGGACATTTACCCTATGAATATGTATTGGAAAGGAAGGTAGACCTTGATAGCCTATCAAACTGATATTGAAAAGCCAAAAACTGATCCTGGTGTTGACAAAAAGTACCTCTTAACGGCTAAACAGATGGCTACGTTTGTTACCAATGGGTTTCTTATGGTAGAAAACATAGTGCCGGACGAACTGAACGAGGCTGCTTACCGGGACCAACGGGAATTGAATATACCCGGCTTTAGATTCTGGACCGACACGGACAGCATTCGAGCGGTGTTTGACCAGCCCCAGGTTAAAGGCATTATTCAAGGTCTGGTCGGAATCAACCCGGTTTACGACCATTCTTTTATGCATGTAGTAAAAGCTAAACATCTAAAAGCCCAGAACTGGCACGCCGATTCGATACTGGATTTGCGCCCTCTGGCCTTCGACATCCAGGCTTTTTACTTCTCCCATGATGCTCCGCGTGAAATGGGGCCAACCTTGATTTTGCCCGGCTCGCACCTGCGCAAAGCTAATACCGAGAGCATTGGCCGGTATAAGAACATTGTCGGTCAGCGCCAACTTGAGGCTAAAGCCGGGACGATTGTTTTCATGCACCACGGTATGTGGCACTGCGCCCAGCCGAATTACACCGACCAAACCCGCTATGTATTCAAGCTGCGGTTGCGACCGGGCCAGGAGCAGCGCGGCCTGTT
>JAYSYV010001312.1:0-10111 GCA_043727245.1 Chloroflexota bacterium
GGAGGTAAATGTGTCGGGCTAGTCTCTACCCACGACCTGGAACTGGTCTACCTGGCCGACCTGAACCCGCTTATTCGCAATTACCATTTCCGGGAAGAAGTAGAAGGCGACCAGTTGCTTTTCGATTACCGCCTGCGCCCCGGCCCTTCGCCAACTACTAACGCGCTGGTAATTATGCGGATGGCCGGGCTGCCTGTTCCGAAAAACGAGGGATAAAGGCAATAATTTGACGGGTCAGGGATTTTAAGGTATTCAATGACAAGAATTAATTTAGCTTTTAGACACGACTAATAGAAAGGTTTGAATCCTTGACTGAAAGGCTTGAAAAAACTACCCAGTCTAACCCGGCGGTCAATCCCACCGTAGACCCGGCCTTCGCCTCGCAGGTCGAAGCGCGGACCCCGGAATGGGTTAAAGACGCGGTGTTTTACCAGATTTTCCCCGACCGGTTTGCCCGTTCCGAAACAGTCCACAAACCCTCTAACCTGGAATCCTGGGATTCGCCACCGACTACCTACGGCTACAAGGGCGGCGACCTGATTGGTATCGCTGAGAATATTGATTACCTGGCCGACCTGGGTATAACAGCCCTGTACCTCAACCCGATTTTCGCTTCCGCCGCCAATCACCGCTACCACACCCACGATTATTTCCAGGTAGACCCTCTCCTCGGCGGTAACGCGGCCCTGCGTAAGCTGCTCGATGTGGCTCATACCAGGGGCATCCGGGTCGTGCTGGACGGCGTTTTCAACCACGCCAGCCGGGGCTTTTACCAGTTCAACCAGGCGCTTGAAAACGGCATAGCTTCACCTTACCTGGACTGGTTCTATTTTAATGGGTTCCCGGTCAATGCTTATACCGATCACCCCAACTATTCGGCCTGGTGGAATCTGCCAGCCCTACCCAAGTTCAATACTTCTACCCCGGCGGTTCGCGAATTTTTGTGGTCAGTCGGGCGCTACTGGTTGGAATTTGGCATTGACGGCTGGCGGTTGGACGTGCCGGAGGAAATCAATGACGACGAGTTCTGGCGCGAATTCCGCCGCCAGGTTAAATCAGTCAACCCGGAAGCCTATATCTGCGGGGAAATCTGGACCAACGCCAGCCGCTGGTTGAAGGGCGACCAGTTCGACAGCGTAATGAACTACCTCTTTACGCGCTGCTGCCTGGCCTTCTGTGTGAACGATATAGACCATTCGGTACTGGATGGAACGGGCATCGGTGGCTGGATAGACCGGGTAGACGCGGATGCTTTCAAACGGGCTGTCCTGGAGTTGCTGGCCTTGTATCCCAAAGAAATCACCCACGCCCAACTTAACCTGCTCAACAGTCACGACACCGCCCGCTTCATAAACATGGCCCGTGGCGACGAAAGCGCCTTGAGGCTGGCGACCCTCTTCCAGATGACCTACCCCGGTGCGCCCTGCATTTACTATGGGGACGAAATCGGTCTGGGCGGTGGTAAAGACCCGGACAGCCGCCGGTCTTTCCCCTGGGACAAATCTAAGTGGAATACCTCACTCCAGAGTTTCTTCAAGAAAGCGATTGACGCTCGGCACGACCACCCGGCCCTGCGCCGAGGCTCATTCGACCCACTTTACGCCCAGGGACCGCTCTTTGTCTTTGGCCGCCAGAATGCCGAAGAAAAGCTGGTGATTGTCCTCAATACGGGTAACGAAACGGCTACCCTCCCGTCCCTGTCTGAAAATGCTTACCTGCCCGAAAGTGGTATCTTGCTCACCCTCATGGATACCGCCAACCAGGACCGCCACGTCTATAAAGTCCTGCCCGGTGGACAACTCGAAAACTTCAAAGTGCCGCCCCGGACCGGCCTGATGCTGGAAGTTATTCATCTGGCCCAGGATTAAGTTAATAAATAAGGCTGAAATTGATGATAATATCATCAATTTCAGCCTTATTTATTTCTGGATTTAATAAGTACTGGCGCTTAATTCCGCTGGACTAACTGGTCCAGGGCCAAACTAAGCTGTTTGCGGATAAGACCGGCATCGTTAGCCTCACCGGCTTTGCGTAGGTAGTGTTTGAAGTCCACGATAGCCGGACCCAGGTCGCCGTTGCGGAAATAAAGCACACCCCGGTCCCGTTTCTCCTCGGCAGAGTTCGGGTTCAGAATTACCAGGCACTCCTGCATTTGCAGCGCCCGCACGTAATCTTTCTCACTGATGCAACTGGCCTTAATATTATTAACCATCCGAATCAGGAACTGACGATTCGTCACGGGCCGGGTGAAAAGAGGCTGTAAGGGCAGTACTTGCCCATAGCGTTCCCGCACCAGGTCTATACAATCTTCTTCCGAAAGAATGGCCCCACCATTAAAAGGGTCAAGCAAAATCTCGCTGTTAGCTCCAGTTCGGGAGTGAGAAACTTCCTCCTGCCGTTCCAGGTTTTCGAGGCCCAAATTAAGCCGGTCCGAAGAACCCAGCGGCTGCGGCTCCAGTTCGCGGTAGCGAATGATAAAGTGTCCGGGCAAGCCAATGCCCTCGAAGTGCAGCCCCAAACGTTTGCCCAGTTCGATATAAACCAGTGATAAGGTAATCGGAATACCGGTCCTGAGTTCCAGCACATCATTCAAATAGGAATTGCGGCGGTCGTTGTAATCGGCTTCGTTACCGTGAAAACCCATATTCTGATTTAAGAAAAGATTCAGCATTTCGATATTTTTGAGAGGGCTGGTTTCCGAGGCAAACAGGGGGCGAGCTTCATCGGCGATTTCGTCGAGGCGATTGAGGTAAAAAGCTTCGTTTAAGCCGGTATATTCCAGCGAGGCAATCAGGAGGGCCGCTTCGGCCAGGTCAATTTCTACATCGGGCTGCCCGACCATTTTCTCAAAGCGGGCCAGTTGCCCACTCAGGGCCGGACGTTCGGTGACAGGCCGGTAGTCAAAAATACTGCCTTCTATAATATATTTATTATCGTTTCCAAAATGAGCGTTTTCCATTGCTCTTACCTGCCTTTATCTCTTTATTTATTAATAAATAATCCTGTCTATTAATTGGCATTCTTACGCAAACCTTTCGATAGTCAATATCTCTCAATTGGAGATTTCTATTATACTTATGTCTATCTTAAATGCTAAAGTAGGCCATGTCAATGAAAGGGCGGCTATCACCTTGAATTTGCTTCATATGCTTAAAAATCTGACCCCTTTTAAAAGAAAAAAATCCGCTGGGGATTTTCTTCCTGGTAACACTTTTAAAGTGTAATTCAATTAGCGCAAGACGCGACTGCTCTTTTGAGCCTTTTCCGGGTTCAGGTAATAGGTCATGCTTTGCAGCAAGCCTACCGGGTCAATACTGCGCGTCCGTACATCGGGCGGCACTTGTAAGCTGACCGGCGCATAATTTAGAATAGCCTTAATCCCGGCAGCCACCAGAATGTCCACTACTTCCTGGGCTGCACCGGCCGGTACGGCCACAATCGCCACCTGGATGCCCAGCTCGGCTACTTTTTCCTGGATTTTAGACATATGAAAAATGGGACGGCCACCTAACTCCTGCCCGACCTTATGCGAATCGGCATCGAAAAGGGCTACTACATCAAAGCCTTTATCCATAAACCCGTTGTAACGTGCGATAGCTTCGCCCAGATGGCCCGTCCCCACCAGCGCCACGCCCCACTGTTGTTCCAGGTGGAGAATATCGCGAATCTGGTTCAACAAGAACTGGACGTTATAGCCTTTACCCTGCTTACCAAACTCACCGAAATAGGATAAGTCGCGCCGGATTTGGGCAGCGGTTACACCAATCCTGGCTCCAAGCTCACTGCTGGAAACAGTAGTGACACCCTCACTGGCAAGATAAGATAAACTTCGGGCATATATGGGCAACCGACGGATGACAATATCGGGAATATCCATATCCTTCATCATAAGGAAATCGCTCCTTTCACGGTACTCGGCATCAACTTCGACCCGGCCCGGTGTGATAAGAGAATGAGGAATAAAATAAGCTAGTAAAAGTTAAGGTTTTGTACCCACATGAATCGCCACTGCGCCAAGTCCATAACGCTTAAACCGGACCTGGACCAACCCGGCCCGCTCCATAATCACTTTAAGCTCTTCCGGGGGCGGGAACTTTTCGGCTGAAGCTGGTAAATAAGTATATGCTTCTTTATGCCGGCTGATTAAACGGCCCATTAAAGGGACAATTTTATTAAAATATAGTTGATGGCCCCAGCGAATAATAGCCGATTTCGGACGGGCCACTTCCAGGCAGACCACCCGGCCACCCGGTTTCACCACCCGGCCCATATCCCGGAAAGCCTGTTCGATGTCAACCACGTTACGCATAGCGAAGCCGGTCGTAACACAATCGAAGCTATTATCGGGGAAAGGCAACTTCAAAGCGTCAGCCACCACCCAGCGTACCCACGAACTAACTCCGGCTTTGACTGCCTTGGGGGGGCCGGGCAGCATCATTTCCAGGCAAAAATCGCTGGCTATAACCTCGCCGGTGGGGCCAACTTTGGGGGCCAGAGCCAGAGCAATATCGCCCGTGCCAGTCGCCACGTCCAGGGCTTTACCACCAATAGGCGGCGCGGCTTCCCGGACCACCACTTTACGCCAACCCTGGTCCAGGCCAAAAGTCATCAGCCGGTTTACAAGGTCGTAAGTCGGGGCAATCTGAGCAAACATTCGGTTTACATATTCAGCTTTGCGTTCGGGCTTAAATTCTTTGAGGCGTTCGCTGGTAATAAGATGGTCTGCTTCGGTCTTTTTTTTTGTAACTGGTTCCATGATTCCTACTTTTGATACACATTCTAACTTTGCCAGTTGTACAAAGGCAAAATCGCTCACTCCTCGTTACTCGTTAGTAGCCAGGTTTGATATTATTTTAACATTCCGGTGAGTTAAAATCAATAGCTCTTGCTGAATTTATCACAATCCTAAAGTTCCTCTAACTTAAAACTCCCGGATAATTTAAGTTTTAAACTATCCGGGAGTTTTAAGTTTAGCTGATTACAGAGCCGGGGTCACCGGGGAATTTTGATCGGTCTTTTCGGCTTCCTGGACCGCCCGTTCACGCTGCTTATCCTCGTTAGTTTTAGCTGCCACCAGAACCGCCGCTTTGGTGTTGCTGGAAGCTGCCACTGCCACTGGAGTAGGCACTTCCGAACTGAATGACATCCAGTTATTGAAAGTCACCTGAATAGCCGCCGCAATCGGGACTGCTAACAATGCCCCCAGAATGCCGTACAGGGTCGAACCAATTAAAATACCCACAATTACTGTCAAAGGGCTAACCCCAACTGCTTTCTCCATTATGCGTGGAACCAGAATATTACCCTCGATTAGCTGGATAACGACGATAAAGACCGCCACCAGGACTGCCAGGGTCGGACTTTGGGTAAGGGCGATCAGAATGGCTGGCGCTCCCCCGATATACGGCCCCACCAGCGGCACGAGTTCAGCGATACCAGCGAACACCGCCAGGGCGAAGGCAAATTTAAGGCCTATTACGGTATAGCCAATCAGGCCCATGAAAAAGATAAATAACATCAACACTAGCTGGCCGCGTACCCACGAACCCAGTTTCTCCTCAACACTGTCCCAGAGTTGCCTCCCTCGCGACCTTTTTTCTTCTTTGATGAAGGAGAAAATAACCCGCTTGATAATAGGCCGCTCCGAAAGCCAGTAAAAAGCGATTACAAATACTGTTACAGCCGAGAAAATTATTTCAAAGACCGTAAGGCCAACTGACAGGCCGCTTTCCACTGCTTTAGGATTACTTATAACTTCCCGCACACTGTGGTAGGCGCTCATTGCAATGTTGCCGACTGTGCCACTTCCCAGGTTTTGCCGGATAGCTTCATCGGTCTTTTGCTGGTCGGACAGGCCGGCCATCGCTCGCGTACCTTCATCAAGTAATGGGGGAATGGTTAAAATAACAATCCCGGCCAGGACCGCCATAATCACGGTGTAAATAACCAAAATCCCGGCCCCCCGGCTGAAAGGGCCACGCCGCAAGCGATTGACCAGCGGTTCAATTGAAGTCGCCAGCAGAATACTGATGAAGATAAGAAACAATACATTGCGAATTAGAAAGACAAACACAAAACCTAACACCACCAGGAGAGCGGTCGCGGTGTACATAGCAATTTTACGAGAGTTCATCTATACCTCATTGTCAGGGAGTCAGGTCAATATATATAGCGCTTTTTGGAAGGGGTCAGGCCGGTCCCACAAACCCTTTAATCCAGGACCAGCCAACAAGTTTAGGCAGCGGGGTCTTTGCGCTGGAAGATGAAACCGGCTAAAGCCGCCAGTCCCAACACAACCAGGCCGATGACCACCGTCACCGGGTTCTTCTGGTCGGCTTTGGCCGGATAATGTTTGGTGCTGATAGCATAGGCCGGGACCGCCTGGAGAGTTTTGCCAGCCGCTTTGTCCTTGCCCTTCTCGATTTGTTCCGCCGCTTTTTCAGTAGCGTCTTTATCCTTGCCGGTCTTGCCGGAAGCAGCAGCCGCTTCCTTACCTTCGACGGCTGTTGCCGATTTCGGCTTGTCCAAGCCCTGGGCCTTCTCTTTTTCGGTTACTACCGGGCCACCATCACTATCCAGTTTCTCAGCCGGGACAACTGCGCCGGGGTCTTGCTGGGAGGCCGGGCCTTCCGTAACCGATTTCCAACCACCAGCCACCGCAGCCACTTCCGCCCCCAACAACATTACAGCCGCACTCAACCAGATGTAAAACAAGAAAAGCAAAATACCGCCTAACGCGCCATAACTCTTGGCATAGCTATCGGCGGCTCCAAAGGCGGTAACATAGAAGGTAAATCCGTACTTTAAAAGCTCGAATAGGATAGCCGCAACCAGAGCGCCAATCGCGACATAGCGCCACTTGTTACCTTTGCGGTCCGGGGCAAGTTTGTAGAGAATGGCGAATACACACCACATCAGGGCCACCGGCAGCAAGATCGAAATAACCGGCAGAATAAAGCTGAAGTTACCGGGCGAAATCCCAAATATGCTCACTTTTGCGCTAAGTAGTATCCGGAAAACTATCGTAATCGTAAAAGAAGCCGCAATTAAAGCCCCAACTATCAGCAGCAAGCCCATCCGCAGACCGGTTTTAAGGAAGAAGTTGCGGGTATCCTTTTTGACATCATAGGCCACGTTGATACCGAAAATAAGCTGGTCGAAAATACCGCTGCCCGACCAGAGTAAAAAAATGGCCGAGAATGAGAGCAAACCGGGCGCACTTTTGGTCAACCCGTCAATAATTGTCCCAATATCAAACCCGGCTCCCAGGTTGGGCAAAGCGCTTTTTACCGAGTTGATAAAATTCGTCCGGGTTTCACCTTCCTGCAAGAAAAAGCTGCCTATAACAATAAAACCCAGTATCAAAGGAATGATACTTTGTAAAGCATAGTAGGCAATAGCGGCGGCAACATTCAAACAATTGTCTTTGAAAAACTCGCCAATAGTATTTTTAGCTATTTTGAAAAACCCCTTGACCCACTTTGGCATAACTAAAATCCTTTTCTACTCCGGTAACAACGTCAGCCGCTTGTTTCTACTCTGTTTGATACAAATTTTATACAAATTCTGGATATAAAAGAGTCCCATATGTATGGGGAAATTAGCTTTCATATCAGGCTATAACAAGATTTAGGCCAGGGATATTAAAGCTGGGAATGAGATTTATTTTGGAAGTATGGGAAAGGTTAAGTGTCAGAATTTTCGGCAGTATAATCCTTGACGTGGTGGGTCTTGCTGGTTTCGGCAATCAGCTCATCGCGTTTATGAACTATTTGGAGGACGGGCCGGTTCCCCCGGAAAATTATGTAGCCAATAAGGCCCAACGGCCCGCTGAGCAGACCCACAAAAATCCAGAGATAACCCGGCAAACCTCGTTTATCGGCATCCACGCGCATCCACATTGAAAGGCCTATCCAAAATGAGGTAATCGCCAGGAAGCCCATTATTACCCCAAAATTGATAAGCAGCCGTTCTCCATCCATGCTCTTAGATCAAGCCTTCCAGCAGCACAATGGTCATGCGGCCTGTTTCCAGGTCAATTTCTTTGACAACATCTTTGATAGCCGGAATTAAAACATCGTTTTTGGAAAGAGGGCCACGCACTGTATATAAATCACTGGCGGGCAACCGTTCGACATTTACGATTTTCCCGACAAAGACATCCTCGACGGTGTAGACATCCAGGCCGATAATCTGGAAAACGTAGTACTCACCGTCCGGCAAAGGAACCGTTTCGGCGAAAGGTACTGCCACATTATAGCCGCGCAAACTTTCGACCTGCTCAGATTTGGTCAGCCCTTCAAAGCGAAGGACCACGACCTTTTCATTTTGCAGTTTGGCCGAAAGCAAAGCTTTTCGTTCCCAATTAACAATCCCGGACGCGCCCGGCGGGGCGATAAAGACTTCCTGAAGCTGCTCGAATCTATCCGGGAAGTCGGTCCGGACACTGGCCTTAACGGCCCCGCGCAGGCCAAAAGGAGCCGAAATCTGGGCAATTGTAACGTATTCCGGCAGTTCCGGGCCGGACAGGATTACATCTTCTCTGGGTTCGACCACAACCACCGGCTTTTGGGGGCCAGTACCGGGTTTCCGCCTGAACTTCGAGCCGTTGCCCGAAGAAGTCTGGCTACTTAAGGGGCCGCGTGAGGCATTGGTCGGGCGACCACTTTTAGTCCTGGTGGGCTGGCCGCCAGAATTTGAACGCGGTTTGGCAGGTCCGGTCCAACCAGGACCGCCTGGGCCTCTATTGCCTGGGTTTTTCTGTTCCGGCATATACTCCTACATAATCTATAGCTCTGGCAGACCTGCTTCAGATTGAGAAACCATTTCCCGACCTGGGAAAAGCTTTAAGGTTTGTGAGAAGATATAGATTTAAGCTAAAGCGGGCCACCTGCCTCAAAAGTTAGACAGATGGCCCGGCTCATCTAAAAAGCTAGGATTGAATCTCGAGCGTGGCGCGTTTGCCTTCACGGGCAGCCGTAACCGCTAGCAAAGTACGCATCGCCTTGGCAATCTTACCCTGTTTGCCGATTACCTTGCCCATATCGTCAGGTGCTACGGCCAGTTTGATAATTACCGAATGAGTTCCTTCTATCTGACGGACCTGCACCGCGCCAGGGTCATCCACCAGGGATTGCGCCATATATAAAATTAGGTCTTTCATTATCTACCTGGTCCTTATGTTATGATAATGTTTGAACGCCTGACTTCGCGTAATTACCAAGAATAAAGCCAATGGGCCGGGAGGCCCACCGTAAATTATTATTTGGCGGCTTTTTCGGCTTTGGGAGCCGGGGCGGGCCGGAACTTGAGTTCAATTTCGTCCATACCGTTGAACTTGAGCAAACGAGCCACCCGGTCGGTCGGCTGTGCGCCAACGCTCATCCAGTAGCGAGCGCGTTCAATGTCAATTTTGACTTCGGCAGGCTGAGTCACCGGGTTATAACTGCCAAGTATTTCCTTGAAGCGACCATCGCGGGGGGAGGTGCTTTCGGCCACAACCACGCGATAAAAAGGAGCTTTCTTGGCCCCCATGCGCTTCAATCTGATCTTTACCACCTAATTCTTCCTCCAAGTAAATAATAAGTTCACATTTCACAATCGAGTGTACTTGCTGATAAACAACTCGCGAAGAAGAATTATACCTTTTGGCCGCGCTAATGTCAAATGAAAATGGTCTCACAAGAGGAGCTAGGCACTTGAAAAGTCTTATCGCAAATGCATGTAGTTGACTCCATCGCCCTCTCAAGTAGCTCAAACAGAGGCTGGTTATTTTATACTCCTTGACTGCCTGACTCAAGTGCCGTATAACCTTAATGAATTGAGGCAGAAGTAATTTATTCAGGAGACTAATTAATGGATGATTTTGAACGGGTAGACCCGCCGCTAGACAGCACAGAAGAAGAAATGCTCAACGCCTGGTTGGATTACCACCGGGCCACTTTGTTACTGAAAGTAGCCGGGGTTAGCGACGAGGATTTACGCCGTAAACTGACTCCTTCTGGTTTAACTTTGTTGGGCCTGGTCAAGCATTTGGCCTATGTCGAGCGAGGCTGGTTTCAAGAAACCTTCAGTGGGCGTGTGCTTTATTCTCCCGAAACGCCGGACGACC
>JAYSYV010001313.1:0-10087 GCA_043727245.1 Chloroflexota bacterium
CTTAAAGAAGGCACTTACGAACTGGAAATTGATTACACCGATAGCGTTAAAGAAACCAGCGGGCCGATAGAAATCAAGGCCGGGAAGACCGTCAAGCAACTCGTTAATTTGCAGGTAGGCACGGCCCAGGTGGAAGTCCAACTGGCTGACGGTTCTAAAATTGACGAAAGTAGTGTGAGAATTAGGGTTTATGCGCAGGGCAACCCGAACGATGTTATTTCCACGATTTACAGCAAGGCCAAAGCCAGTATCGTGCTGAAGCCGGGGATATATGAGGTTACTGCAGAATATACCGGTGGGAAAACAGTCACCGGAGCGCCATTAGAGGTAAAAGAAGGCCAGACAGCGACCCAGACAATTAAAATTTAAGGAGAACTTGCCCTATGAGCGGCGTGGAAACTCCCGCTATTCTCAACCCGCTTCGGATACCGGGGAACCCCTTAGCTAATCCTGACGCAATTGTTACCAGTGGCAAAGCTCGCTTTACTGTCTTGACTACCCGCTTGCTCCGGCTGGAATGGTCCGAAACAGGCCAGTTCGAGGACCGGGGCAGCTTTGCTTTCCCCAATCGCTGGTCGGACGCGCCTGCTTTCAGCACTTCCCAGGCGGACGGCAAGCTTTTAATTGACACTGGCGAACTGCAATTAAGCTATTCGCCCGGTGAAGGCAATTTCACCTCCGAAAATTTAGCAATTACTTTCCGGCTAAACGACCAGGAAATTAAATGGACACCGGGCCTGGTCAACCGCCAGAACCTGCGTGGCACTCGGCGGACCCTGGACGACTGTGTAGGGGATGTGGCCCTGGAAGAAGGTTTGCTTTCGCGAGATGGCTGGTCTCTTTTTGACGATAGCCGCAAGGTTTTATTCAACGAGCAGGACGGCTGGGTCGAACCCCGCCGCGACTACCTCCAGCAAGACTGGTATTTCTTTGGTTACGGCCACGACTACAAAACGTCCCTGGCCGAATATACCCGGTTTGGCGGCCAGATTCCCCTGATTCCGCGCTTCGTACTGGGTTCGTGGTGGTCGCGCTACTGGGCCTATAGCGATAAAGACCTCATGAAGCTGGTCGGGGACTTCGAGCAACATGATTTGCCGCTGGACGTGTTGGTGCTGGATATGGATTGGCACACCCCGGATAGTTGGACCGGCTATACCTGGAACAAGAAGCTTTTCCCAGACCCACCGGCTTTTCTCAAATGGGTCCACGACCACGGTTTGCGAACGACCCTCAATCTGCACCCGGCGGAAGGAGTCCAGCCTTTTGAGAGTGCTTACGAGGGCTTTAGCCGGGGGCTGGATATTGACCCGGCTAGCCGCCAGCCGATTCCTTTTCGCATCACCGACAAAAGATTTGTCCAGCATTATTTCGAGCAACTCCATCACCCCCTGGAAGACATCGGGGTGGATTTCTGGTGGATGGACTGGCAGCAAGGCGAAACCAGCGAAATGAAAGGGCTTGACCCGTTGCCCTGGCTCAACCATCTGCACTTTTTAGACTCGGCCCGGCGTGAAAAGCGGGCCATGCTCTACAGCCGCTGGGGCGGCCTGGGCAATCACCGCTATCACATCGGCTTTTCTGGCGACACTCATTCGGCCTGGGAAGCTTTGCAGTTCCAGCCTTATTTCACGGCGACCGCTTCCAACGTCTGTTATGGCTGGTGGTCCCACGACATCGGCGGTCATATTGGGGTCAGTGACTCGGAGTTATTCGCCCGCTGGGTCCAGTACGGGGCTACCAGTCCGGTCTTGCGGCTGCATTCTACTAATGACCCCCTGGCCGAACGACGGCCCTGGGCTTTCTCCAAAGAGGTCTTCCGGGCTTGCCGGGTGGCTTTCCAGTTGCGTTACCAGTTAGTACCTTATCTTTATACGGCTGGCCGGGAAACGGTGGATACCAGCCTGGCCCCCACCCGCCCGATGTATTACGAACACCCGGAGGAAGAAGCGGCCTATGTGGCCCGTTATCAGTATTACCTGGGCGACCAGCTTATCGCAGCCCCGATAGTCCATCCCGCCGATCCCATTACGGGCTATGCCGCGACCGATGTATGGCTGCCACCGGGACAGTGGATTGACTACACCACCAAAGAGACTTTCCAGGGGCCGGGCTGGGTCCGGCTGGTGGGCGACCTGGACCGCTTGCCGCTGCTGGCAAAAGCCGGAGCGATTATTCCGCTGGCGGTATTGGCCGAACGGACCGATAATCTGCCGACCGACCGTTTGAATGTGCGAGTTTTCCCTTGTGCAGATGGACAATACAGGCTGTACGAGGATGATGGCATTAGCGAGTCTTACCGGCATGACGAGAGCGAGTGGACCAATTTCCGGCTGGTGAAGCAAGGTGAATCAGGCTGCGAATTGCAGATAGACCCGGTTGAAGGCCATTGTGCGGCTTTGCCCCCACAGCGCAGCTACCAGCTTTACTTTGAAGGGACCCCGCCGCCAATTGAGGTGACGATTAACGAGCAAGTTACCGCTGAGTGGCGTTATGACCCCGATTCGCTGACAACGGTAGTGGTAGTGCCTTCCCAGCCTAAAAACAGGCCGCTAACCGTAGCTGTTCAAACCACCAAAAATATATCGGCCCTGGGCGAAAGCCATAACCGCCAACTTCAACTGGCCGATGTCAAAAAGCTGCTGGGGGCTAATATGCCCGCTGCACCCTACGAGAAACTGGTTAGGGCCGTGCTGGACCAGGTGATGCCGGGCCAGGCCGATGCGGTGGCGCGGCTGGGCGGGCCGTTGGTCCGATTTATCGAATATATCACGCCGGAAGAAGCCGCCCGCAGCCTGGGTACGCTCATCGTGGGCGGCCCGGCTGATGGCAGCCTTTTCGAGCTTGATGTCACCTGGAAATTGGACCACCATGGCCGGGTGGAAGAACAAACCCAGCATTTAACCAGCCCGGACGGAACAGCCCGGATTATTTACAATCCCTTTGCGGTCACGGAAGCGGGCGAACCTCGCGAGTGGTCCGCCGAAGTGGCCCTGACCTGGCAGGGTAAAACTCTGCACTTTTCGCACCGCAGCCGGCCTATTTTCGCGACTATCTCGCCCTGGCAGGTGATAGTCTATAACGAGGATGAGCAGCCGCTTGAACCAGCCCAGGTGCTTGATTTGTCCGGGCAACCTGATCCACAACTGGATTGGGAAACTTATACCTTGGCTATAGCCGGGGTCAAAAGTATTGCCGACCCCTTTTATGTCCGGCTGCGCGAACGCTACACGCCGCGCTACGAAGCCGGAGAAAATCTGGCGAGTTACGCCGTAGCTACGGTTATTGCGCCGGAAGACCGCGACATCACGCTCTTTTACCACGCGGGTGCGCCTATCCGGCTCTTATTTAATGGTGAAGAACTGGAAGAAGGCAAGCAGTTGGAAAGCAGCGGCGAAGCAGGCAATAATGTTTATCACCCTCATTTGCGACCGCGCTACACCGGCATTTTGCGCCTGAAGAAAGGCCCGAATACGCTGCTGGTTGTCAGTAGCCCGCCTCGGCCCCGGCCCTACTGGTGGTTTAGCGTGGCGGTAGTCCGGCCTGATGGCACTATCATGACTGACCTGCTGTATAAATAGGAAAGTATAAAGTTAATTATAACTTATAAATACTTGTTGGTAATTAGGCAGGATGGTAGCAAACAATTCGATTTTGAAGCAGGAGAAGGTTTAAATTCCTGGAAAGGACCGCCGGAGGGCCACACCAACCCACAAGAAAGCTGACGACCGGGAAGTTTACCGGGCCGTGGTCAGTAATTACAAAAAGATGGCCTATTCGACGGTGAATAGCCACTTTTTTGTTTATATAATGTTAGGCCGGTTTGCGCCGGTCTTTACTATTATTGGTGCGGCGTTCGGGAGAATAGTAAGGCTCGTAACTTACGCGCCGGTCTATCGCCGTACGCCGTTCGGCTCCTGACCGCCTATCTCGCGCCCTTTGAACATCTATCGGTTCGGTCCTGGCCTGTTCAAGCACCAGCAAACAGATCAGTTTACCTAAATCTTCACGGGTCAGGTCGTAGTTAGCCGACAAAGCTTCCAACTCATCCAGGCGATAGTTGAAAAACAGCTTACCGAAGTCTTCCAGGATAGACCTTTCGCTAAAGGTTAGAGTTGGATTGGTATCGGCAGCGGTAAGTTTGGCGGCCAAAGTTTTACAACTCGACAATGTTATACTGGCGAGGCGTTGATCTTGTGCAGATATCATGTGATGCTTCTCCTAAATTCCCCAGAATTTACTTTTCAGAGTATAGACCCTGAAGTATTAGAGCTTAACTAAAACGGCCCAATTATTGCTTGATATATAAGAAATAAGGGCTATTGCACCTTACTAACTATTGAAATATTATACACAATTTTAACATATAAAAATGTTTTTACAATATACAACGAAGGTATTTTGATACATAAAAATCTTGACAGCCTTTTTAGAGCTTGTTATCCTTAAAGTAATAAGTAATCCATAAAAAATAATACATGTAGGAAAGGTTTTTATGAGTGTTTCGGTCTGGCAGCAAAATCTCTGGCAAGAAACGGTCTATAAATGCGATGTTGCCGTGATTGGCGCAGGGATTATCGGTAGTTACACGGCTTATAGCCTGGCCCAAAAGGGTAAACAGGTGGCCCTTCTGGAGAGCCGCTTTCCGGCGGCGGGGGCAACCGGCCGCAATGCCGGAATGTGCCTGATGGGAGCCGCCGATAATTATGCCGCTGGAGTGGACCGCTTTGGTCGCGAAAAAGCCCGCCAGTTGTGGAATCTCACCAGGCAGAATCAGGACCGGACCCGGACCTTTGTTGAAAAGTTCGGTACACCCTCGGTTAAGAGCGGCAGTTATATCCTGGCGATAGATGCCCAGGAGAGCGCCAGGCTGGCCGAGGCCTATGATTTGATGCGGCAGGATGGTTTCAAGGTGGAATATCTCCAGACCGACCCTTTTGGCCGGGGCTTTGGTTCGGCCATTCTGCAACCGGATGATTTTGGCCTGGACCCTGCCGCCCTGGTCAACGCCCTGATAACCACTGCCGCGCCCCAGGTCCGGCTTTTCGCCCCGGCGGAAGTCTTTGCTATTCAGCGCGGTAACGCAGGTCGTCTGCTGGTGGAAGCTCGCGGCATAACTGTAGAATGTGACCGGGTAGCCCTCTGCACCAATGCTTATTCACCCATGATTTCGCCTTATTTTGCCGATAAGGTCGCCCCGGTTCGGGCGCAGATACTTTTGACAGCCCCGCTGGCCCACCGGGTAATCGACCGGCTGGCCTACGTCAATTACGGTTATGAATATTTCCGTCAACTGGACGACGGCTCTTTTCTGCTGGGCGGAGGTCGCAGCCGCCACCGTGAATTGGAAGTGGGTTATGATGAAGTGGCGACCGGCTGGCTGCAAGCGACCCTGGAGGAATTTTTGAACAAGTATTTCCCGGATGTCCCCCAGGCCGCGCCTATCGTCCGGCGCTGGGGCGGTACGATGGGGTTTTCGGTGGATGGCCTGCCGCTGGCCGGGCAGTTGCCCTATGTGCCGGGGGCTTTTGTACCGGTGGGGCGGCCTTTTGTACCGGCTGGACCTTACGAAACGGTCTACACACCGCAGGACTCCCAACCTTCGGGGATATTTTTCGCCGTGGGCTTTACCGGTCACGGCCTGGGCTGGGGCATGGTTACGGCTGATGCTATGCTGGGCATGTTACTGGGCCAGGCAAGCGAGGCGGGGCTTTTCGATGTCAGCCGCCTGAACGTTGCACCCCAACCTCCGGTCTAAAGGCTTTTTATCTGCCATTGCGGGGCTACTTTGATAAGGCGGGCAGCGAGCTGTTCCAGGGGCATAGTCTGGCCCTCGGCCCAGGCTTTTTGCCACTCCGGGGGAGGCAGGCGGGCCTGGGTGGTTGCCAGTATTTGCTCATATATACTCTGCTGGCTGATGTTAAGGGGCGCACCAATCTGGTTACGCAGGGCCGCTGCTGCTCCACAAAGCCGGACCGTCCAGGCCCACTCGGTCAAACCGGGGCTGGTGGCTACCTGGGCCAGGGCTTCCAGGTTTTCGGCCAGGTTAAATTTATCGCCTACTTCCAGCAGTTGTTCCAAACTGCCCACCAGCAGTAGGACAGCCTGGGCCGGTTCATGGCGGTAAGAAGCTACTTTACCCAGGTTGAGCAAAGCCAGAGCAATGTTGTGGGTATCGCCAAGCCCTTGCAGCAAGGCCAGGCTTTCCTGGAACAGGCTATGGGCCTGGTCCAGTTCGTTCTGGTTTAGCAGCAAATCACCCAGGTTGTTGAGGGTAACCGCCAGGCCGAATGGTTCACCCAGTTCGCGCTTTAATTCAAGGCATTCTTCATATAGCTGGCGGGCCTGGGCGATTTCGCCACGTTGAATAGCCATTATGCCCAGGTTGTTCAAGGCCAACGAGATGTTGCGCCGGTCGTCCAACTCGCGCCAGTGCGTCAGGGCTTCCCCTAAAAGTCGGTCCGCTTCAGGAGTAGCGTTCTGGCGGCTTGCCAGCAGGGCGGCGTTATTCAGCAAGCGGGCGCGTAAGGCCAGGGGCGCAGCCGGAAACCGGTTGATAATCAGGCTCAACCACTTGCGGCCCTCGCTGAGATGGCCGTGCATATTCCAGAAGATAGATAAAACTACCCCTAGCTCTAAAGCTTTTTCGGCCCGGTCCGGCTCGTCCTCACCAGCCTCCAAGGCCCACTCCAGAGCCGCCCGTAAATTGGGATGATCTTTTTCCAGCCGGTCGAGCCAGGCCGGTTGTTGAGCCGTTTGCAGGTTGACCTGAGCTTTTTTGACCAGCTCCAGGTAGTAGGCGCAATGGTATTGCCGGACTAGCGGTTCTTTGCCGCCCTGGACCAGTTTTTCCAGGCCGTACTCCCGGACGGTTTCCAGCATTTCAAAGCGCGGTTCGGTTTCCTCAACTCCAACCGACTCGATTATACGGACCAGGCTGTGGTCAACCAGGTGGCTTAGTCCTTCAAGCAGGGTCGAATTAGCAGCAGGTAAGAGGTTGGCGCAGACCGCTTCGACCGCCTCCAGGCTGCCACCGGCCCGGAAGACCGCCAGGCGAGTAAACAATTCCTGTAAAAAAGGTTCAAGCAGCCGGTAACTCCATTCGAGGGTATTTCGCAGGGTTTGCTGGCGTTCGGCCAGGTTGCGCGCTCCCCCGGTGAGCATTTGCAGTCGCGAACCGCTGGATTGCTCAAGCTTTTCAAGCAAAAGCTGGGGTGAAAACAATTTCAGCCAGGAACTTGCCAGTTCGAGGGCCAGCGGCAAGCCTTCCAGCCGGATACATATCCGGGCGATGGTCGCGGCATTACCGGTGGTCAGGATAAAGTCTGGCCGGAATTGCCTGGCCCGTTCTACGAATAACTTTACGGCTTCGTTATCGACCAGTTGGTCCAGGCCAAAGTGGGCCAGTTCGGGTATTTGTAAAGGAGAAACGTTAAATTCGTGTTCTCCATAAAGTCGTAAAACAATCCGGCTGGTTATTAACAACTTGAGGCGAGGGGCCATTTCTAAGAGGACCATGAGGCTGTCGCTGGCCTCTACTATTTGCTCGAAATTATCCAGTATCAGCAAAATCTGGCGGTCACGCAGGTAGGCTTGCAGACTTTGAAGGAGGTCGCCGGTTTCTTTAATGCCCAACACCTGTGCGATTTGAATCAAAACCAGGGCCGGGTCGTAGATAGCGGCCAATCCCACAAAGAAAACGCCGTGTTCAAAGTCGCCCAGTAAGTGGTTGGCGGCCTGCAAACTCAGCCGGGTTTTGCCAACGCCACCCGGTCCGGTGATGGTCAACAACCGAATCCGGGAGTGAGCAAGCACTTCACCAATTTTTTCCACTTCGCGTTCGCGGCCAATCAGGGCCGTGATGGGAGTGGGTAAATTATTAGGCCGGGTGAGGTGCAAAGGTGGTGGATTGTTCTGGGACAGTGGACTGGCCGGAGCCTGGGGAGGTTGCAGGTTTTCAAACCAGAGTTCGTCAAAAATCGGGTAAGTTTGATAGGTTTCGGCTCGGGCATCAAAAGCATCCTTGACACTGGCCCATAACTCGTGGACTTCCTGAGACTCTTTATTATGAGTAAAAACTTCGTGCTGGTAATAAACCTCAATCAGCTTTTTGAGCCGGGTCGCCGCCGGAAGCCGATAGCCATTTTCCCAGAGTTGCATCATTTTGCTGCTCTTTAAATCGAGCAGTTCGGCCAGTTCGACCTGGGTCAGATTGGCCCGCTGGCGGTACATATACAGCAGTTCGTGAGGAAGTGGTTTTTTTTCGCGCCGATATTGGACTAAATTGCTCACTGCTACGCCCTCATCCACATCCGAAGTCGGGGGACACCTGGTGGAGTAAACATCTATGAAATGATAGTTACCGAGTTAATTCATTTTAACATAAATAGTATAATACTATTACTTACTTACTTAGTCTGTTAATTTTGGTGTGGAAATCCTATTTTGGAATATAGTCGCAGGTTTCTTTTTGCGATAGAACCTGGAAAGGGCGCTTAAATTAATGATCTGGTCATCGGCGATTTCCGCCTTCCTGGCTTCCATAGTCGAGTTCGTGGAAGCTTTAACAATTGTGCTTGTAGTCGGTGTAACTATAAACTGGAAATCGGCTCTAGCGGGGACAGCCGCCGCCGCCTTAACTTTAGTCGTTCTGGTGGCGATATTCGGCACGGCCCTGGTCGTGTTTATTCCAATTGAGGCGCTACGCTTAATCGTGGGGATTATCCTGGTCCTTTTTGGCTTAAAATGGCTCAAGAAGGCTATCTTGCGCTACGGCGGACACAAGGCCTTGCACGATGAAGAAGCTATTTACGAAGAAGAAATGCGAGCGATGCGGGCCAGAGGCGAAACCTTACCGTATAAAATTGATGGTTTTGGCTTTGCTACGGCCTACAAGAGCGTTTTGCTGGAAGGGTTGGAAGTGGCTTTCATTGTAATTACTTTCGGTACGTCCGCTGCTCAAACCGACCAGGAGAAAACCCCGGCTTTGCTGGCGGCTGCGTCCGGCGCGATAGCTGCCGGGCTATTGGTTTTGATAGTTGGCAGTCTGGTGCGTGGGCCTTTAACCAGAGTGCCGGAGAATACCCTCAAGTTCGGGGTAGGGGTAATGTTAGCCAGCTTTGGTACTTTCTGGGCGGGCGAAGGTTTTGGTATTGAGTGGCCCGGAGCTGACCTCTTTTTGCTGGGCCTGATAGTTTTCTATCTTCTGGTAAGTTTCTTACTGGTTAGCTGGCTGCGCTCCGTCCCCAAAGTTTCAAAAGCTAACAAACTGTCGAACTCGCTTGTTGACATAAATCTCGACCTGGATGACCCGACCACGCCATTACAGCAGGAGGAATTACACTAAAGATGCAAGCAACAACTAATTTCTTAAAGGCGGTTTTTAACTTTTTTGTCGGGGATATAGTAATCCTGGTGGGTGTAGCTTTGACTCTGGTGGTGGTGGCCCTGGTCGAAAGTCTAAGCTTTTTGAACAGTATTCGGGAAACGGGCGGTTATATTTTCATTGCCGGGATAGTGCTGACCCTGTTTATTACCCTGCGCCGGGAGACTCATTCCTAGATTTATTTTGCCGCACCGAACCTAGCAACCTTCTTTGAGTTTTGCACGAGTATAGTGGGCTTGAATATTTGGGATATTTTTAAGAGGGGAAACCTGGTTTAACGGGGCAGAGGCTTCTTCTTTTGTTTTATGTTAGTATTAAGATAATGGTTATTATCTTAATACTAACAAGGGCTATAAAGCCCTCTTTTTGCCTAATTTCATTGTACTCAAGCTAGATTTGTGACTATTTCTTCAAGACGGACGGCTACTTTGTCCCCTACTGCTATCAGGTTATCGTGTTTTTCACAGATAAGCCAGCTATAATCCAGGGCTACGAGGTAATATTCAAAACCGGGCATTCCCGGATAATATTTTGGATAACTGAAACTTTGCCCAGGTAAAGCCGTAAATTAATTGTGGAGAATTCTTCTACTACGAACCAAACCGCTTCTATGAAAACTGCTGAAACAACTTTACCAAAACTGGTGTCCAAATAGCTGTAACGGCAAGAATGGCTTTTTGAGTGGTTTACTGAGAAAGAGCA
>JAYSYV010001314.1:0-3336 GCA_043727245.1 Chloroflexota bacterium
ATCAAACATTTACTTAGGGGATAGTTGGTATAGCTCGCTAACGCGAGTAAGGAGACGCACGCCCCAAAGGGGTGTCTGTCACCTAAAGGAGACAGCCCTTTGCGTCCTTTTGGTAGAACCGTTTGTGACTGCTTTCCCTCAAGGAAAACCCGGCCACAAAAAACCCGGTCACGCATCAACGCCTGGCCGGGTTTCGGATTTAAATTCTGAGTACAATTAACAGTTTAAGGGTTTACGCTGCTAATCCGGGTATACCAGTTACCCAGAACACCTCTGGTATTGCCACACCTGCCACGTGTAGCTCTATAAGTCGCCAGGTCGCAGGTCTGCCCGATATACACAGTTGCAAAATAAATGGTATTACCTACTACCGAAGTAGCGCCGTAATCGCCCCAGCGAGGCCTGGGGTGTACCCCATCGCTGGAATAAGCTTTATACTCGCTGAAACCATCCTGAGGCCCTAGCCCGGCTGCGGCTACATGAATCGGACCGGTACCACTCAAGTCCAGGCTGGTATAAGCGGCGCTTGGGTAATAATCGCTTCCGACAAGGGTAAAAGCCATGATACCTTTACCATTGTTCAGAACGCCGATAGCCGGATAAATTACGTTATTCCCGGCCACTGCCACATAACCTTGCTTGACTATGTCAGATTGCGGCCCGATTTTGCTACCTTTACCATTTCCGATTACCACCGGTTTGACGATAAAGTAGGCAATGCCAGCCTTATCCTGCCCAGCGACATTGACGATGGTGTCCAAAGCGCCATAAAGCAAACCGTTAGCGTAAGTTACCTGCTGCATACGGGTATCATTGCTGTCTAACGGCCCTTCCACTTCACTCGTAGTTGGAACACCCAGGAAGGTCGTGGAGCAATCTGGGTTGCTTATACACTGGCCCAACGGATAATTCCCGGCTTTTTGGTTGGACAATGGGGGAAATCCATAACCTTCCGAGTAGATTACCTGGTTAGTCAAAAACAAATCAGGGTTGGCGCTATCAAGCGAAGAGGTGTTGGTCAGGCCCCACAATCCAATATTGTTGGAATAATTGGTGCCATTGTACCCTCCGCCCGCTTCATCCCCGGCTGTAGAACTCAAGAAGAATTCGGTGCCACCGTTGGCGAGCAAGTTTTGATCATTCGGCGCCGTAGCAGGCCAGACGGTAAAGCCCGGATTTCCGCCCAGGTTGCTGCCTTTGGTTGAAGTATCGAACTGGACTACTTTCACTGTAGAATTAGTAGCCGCAGCCGCCAGTTGTCTTTTGGAGAGGGCATAAAGCTGGGCTCCGATGTAGTTATTACCAAAAAATTCATATTCGTTGGTAGTAATGTAGATGCCATAAGCATCGGCCCCGATATGCGGGTAATCTCCAAGGCAGGGACCGGGAGTCAGGTTGCCGTTGGCATCCGGTCCGGCCATGCAGCCATGGTTAGGCGTACCCTGGGTGCCATCGTCCTGGACCGGGATTTTAAAGATTGTAAAACCTAGTAAGGGATTACTGGTCTTACTTACTGCTAAATCGAGGTGATTACTGCCCAGGTAATTACCGTCAGTATCGGTATCCAGCGTCAATACTACATGGAAGAAGCGGCCGGTATCACTATCGAAAAGACAGGTCGGGTCCGTCAGTTGAGGTCCTCTCGGGCCGAAGGGCCGGTGGAAAGCCGAGGGATAGTTATAAAATTTGTTAAGCGACGTAAGAGTAGTAGTAGTAGTAGTACCGGGATAGGTTAAAAGAGTTCCTGAGGTGGAATAAAACCCTATAGAATCGTTGACCGATTCCAGGATATAGCCGTTACCCACGCACAACCCCTGGTCGGGCGGTTCAACCGAGAACTGGTTACCGCCATCCGCCACATAACGGTTCTGGTAAAAGTTTATCCCGTCCGTGCTGGCAACCAGGTTGGGGTTAGCGTTTGCTACGGTAGAGCCGGCCACCACAGGAACATTCGGTACATTGTGCTTACGGCCATTGCCATTACTCCGGTTAGTTGGCGCTTTGCCCGGTTTGGATGATACCGTTACAGGTCCGGTTGCACCATTCTGATCAGCTTCCGGTAAGGCCGGTCCAAATTCCGGGCCTTGAAGATCGCCAGTGCCGGTTGCCGATACGCCGGACGCAAGATTGGCACTGCCACTGGCAGTGATATTCCGGGTATAACCGCCATCGGCTGAGGCATAATTAACTCCGCCAAAGTCAACAGTAACCAGGGATAAAAACAGTCCCAGGGTCATCAATGTTGCTACAAGCCTGGAAAATCTCATTAAAGTTCTCCTATGAACAATTGAAATAAAAGTCGTAAAGTTGGCGCAACCCAAACGTTAATCTGTTGAAAGGTGCTGGAGCAGGAATGTGTAAGAACTGTGGCAAATAAAAACCTGGCAGTAACTTGCCACTTAAAGAACGTAGTTTAAAACGTTAAGGGTTTGAATTCTGGCAGTTCGAAAAGTCTCGAAAGTTGCCCCAAAAGAGATAACAGAGCCAACTCTAATTTGCGAGTACCGCTGCCAATCCAAATTAAAGCAGCAGATTGTTGGTAGTAATAGCCTATTGTAACACGTGAGCAATTTACTAATCAATATGCACAGGATTTTATCCTAAATGGCGGGGGATATAAGGCATTCCTTTCTTGCGTAGCAAGCAAGCAAACCAATTGTACTTGACCACTTGCTCTACATGGTGTATAATAACACCTATGAAAGAGTTAATTACATCTAAAATATCCCCCGAAGCTTTGCGTTTGCTGCGAATAATTGCCGCTATGACTGGCGAAAAAATGTACGAAGCTTTAGAACGTATTCTTAAAGCTGAGTTAGAACGGTTACAATCCAAGTGAAAACTCGCAAAGCCTACAAGTTTAGAATATTCCCGACCAAATCTCAAGAAACTAAACTTGAACTTACTCTCAGGCTTTGCCGTGAACTCTACAACGCTGCTTTGCAAGAACGCCTGGATGCTTACAGGATGGTTGGCAGGTCCCTCAACTATTACGACCAGTCGAACCAGCTTGCCGGAATTAAAGAAGAAAGAACTGACCTTAAAGAAGTCCATTCCCAGGTCTTGCAAGATGTTTTGAAACGGGTTGATAAAGCTTTTGGGGGTTTCTTTAGCCGGGCTAAACTGGGTAAGAAAGCTGGTTTCCCACGCTTCCAGGACCGTGACCGTTACGAAAGTTTCACCTATACCCAGGGCGGTTGGTCTATCACAGCTAGTGGCCCTATTGGGCAGAACGATAAACTTACCGTTTCCAAAATCGGAACTATCCGAATGAACCTTCACCGTGAGGTCATGGGTAAAGTGAAGACCTGCACTATTCGCCGGGATGGATTGAAC
>JAYSYV010001315.1:0-10083 GCA_043727245.1 Chloroflexota bacterium
GTGGCCCTGGCAGCCGCGTTGTGCCGCCGCCAGAATCTTCTACCGGCGGATATTAGCCAGCCGGAAAACATGCGGGAGTTGCAAAAAGAGCTTATCCGGGCGGGCCAGTACATTCCGGGAGTATCGCTGCAAGACGACCTGGACCTGGCCCAAACGGTCTCGCTCAGTCCGTCAAGCCAGTTTCGCCTGGCCGAGTTACCGGCAGACGGTCCGCTCAAGCTGTTAAATCATCCCATCGGGTAATTGCTGCCGCTATCCGCCGGGCCGGTTCCGCGCTTTACCTTTACGGTTGATGCTTCGGAGGCTACCGAACTAACCGCTGAACTCCGCACCAGCAACCGTCCCGACAACTATACGCCGGACGTGCTGCTGGCTACCAAAAATATAGCGGTAGCTAAAGGAGAACGCCAGACGGTTTCGGTTGACTTCGGGGTAGACATAGACGAAGCTCGCTACGGCCTGGTCTGTTTCGGCAAGAACGAAAAAGTGAAGTTACATTCCAGCCAGCAGCGGTTGACCGGCGTTTTGAGCCTGGAAAATAATAACACGGCTTACGGGGCCAATTTCGGTCAGAAACCGGACCAGGATATCGGGGTAGAGTCTTTCGATTTCTGGTGTCCGCAGCGACGACCGGGCGGTCAAAACCTGGCCCTGGTGATAGACCCGCCGCTGAACGCCTTTGGGCCTGCTAATCTCACCAATGGCCTGGCCCGGCCTACCAACCAGCCCAATGCCTGGCTGGCGGCTCTGACCGATACCAACCCGGCCCTGACCCTGACCTGGGACGCACCTCAGACCTT
Source organism: Chloroflexota bacterium (assembly GCA_043727245.1). Lineage (GTDB taxonomy): Bacteria > Chloroflexota > Chloroflexia > Chloroheliales > Chloroheliaceae > 54-19. The sequence goes on from JAYSYV010001315.1 coordinate 801, forward strand.
TAGCCGAGTCGAACTGAGTTTCGATACCGATTTCGACCACCCGATGGAGTCGGCCCTGATGGGCCATCCCGAAGATGCCATGCCTTTCTGCGTGAAGCGCTATTCTATCCAGGACGGTTCGGGGCGAAAGCTGTATGAAAACGCTGACAATCATCAAACTCGCAACTCGGTTGTTTTCGAGCAGCCTGTCACAACCGACCGCCTTATAATCAATTTGTGTGAGGTAAATGGCGAAACCCCGGCCTCTTTATTTGAAGTGAGATGCTATACTTAAATTCATTAGCTATTCACCGCGCAGCGCACATCAGCGCACATCATGGAAGGAAGGTGATTTTGATGTCCATTACTAATCTCGGTTTACAGGTGAGCGAAGCCAATGCTCAAACCCAGGACTGTATCACCGATGCGCAGGTCAAATTTTTTCTGGACAACGGCTTTCTGATAATCCGGCGAGTATTGGTAGGGGAAGAACTGGCAACTATCCAGGCATCTATGGCCCAACTTTATCAAAAAGGGGTGGCCGGAGTTAAAGACGACCCGGACTTTATGTACGGGCGCGGTGTAAAGAGCGGCCAGCAAGTGCTGCGGCGTATCGAGTACGTCATAGATAAAAGCGAGCCTATGCAAGCTTTATTGGGCCATCCCTTCATTCTGCGGACGGTTGAAAAGTTGCAGGGTTGCAATTTCATCCCGACCTGGGACTCGATGGTAGTTAAAGTGCCGGACGAGGGTATCATCGTGCCATGGCATCGCGATGCCGCCGTAGCGGCATATAGCACAGCTACCAGGCCGATTTTCAACGTGGATTTTTACCTGGACCGCTCCGACCTGAAATCGTGCCTGTGGGTTATTCCCGGCAGCGCTCTCTGGACCCAGGAACAGGCCATGGAACGCTGCGAAAGGCCCGGTTTCGATACCGCCGATGCTATTCCGGTCCCGTTAGAGGCCGGGGACGTAATTCTACACAACATTCAACTGGTCCACGGTTCGCCCGCCGGGGACGGCAACGCCTTGCGCCGGACAGTCTATTATGAGTTCCGGCCTGGGGAGATAGAGTTGGAATTTGGCCCGCACAGTCCGGAATACACTCCGCTAAAGCAGCAAGTTCTGGTGGCATGTCTAAAGCAGCGGTCTGCCCTACCTTATACAGCGGGCGAAAAGCCCTTCAACTATGCGCCAACCGGCAGTTTTGGACTGGCCGATGCCGCTGTCCCTCCGCCAACTTTCCGCTACCCCCACGAAAAGTACTGGCGGATCTCTGCCGGATAATTACCGCCACCGTAATCCACAATTATTATATCGTTGGGGGCTAGCTCCCCGTGAGTTAGCCGCCTTTCTACTGGAATTAACTGTTCGACCTCTATGTGGCAGCGACCAGCACTTTCCCTGGCCTGGGCCGGAATACCTCTCGCAGTATGGCGGCTTTTTCCGTTTTCTTTCCGGCGATTAACTACTGCTCAGGCTGTATTACCGGGCAACCTTTAAACCGGGCCGGGTTCTTAGAAAGTCGAGGAGATATATTCGTACTTAAAGTCACGCCAGCCATGACACTGTGTTAAAATAACCTTTTCCGCCTCCCTGTAGCTGTAGGTAAACCAACCAGACCTACGGGACAATAAAAAGGCGCAAAGTTGACCTGGGCATCAATCATAGATAAAAAATAAAGTGGACAATTTCTTATGGAGGCCCAAATCTTTCGCCAGAAAGTCCGGCACTACTGCCATTTGGCCGGTTATTCGCAAAACCTGCTGGCCCCCCAGGTAGGGTTGCCCATTACCACGTTCAGCCATAAACTTAATGGCCTGGGTCAGTTCCGCTTAACCAACTCCGAAATCAAGCTAATCCTCAAAACGCTAGCCGGGTGGGATGCCTTTACCAGCTACGCCCAGGTGGTCGAATTATTGGAAATGGCCGGGCTTGATATAAATTGTTTTAGTTCGCAGGATTGGCAATCGCCACCCTTTACCGCGCTTGAAGGCATTCCACCTGAAGGGTTGTCCCATCAAATTGAAACCGTTCCGCCCGGTCAACGAACTTCATCTGCCCTATCTTCACGGCAAACAAGGGTGTCCACCTGGACCCCGGTACACTCAGCCAGGTTGGAACAGGCCACGCAAGACAAGGCTAAAAGTCAGCCGGGGCAAACTTTACCTTTATCCATGACCTCACTGGTTGGCCGCAGCCAGGAAACTATTGCGATTAAAAAAATGCTGTACCGGTCCGAGGTGCGTTTGCTGAACCTGACCGGCCCCGGTGGAGTTGGCAAGACCCGCCTGGCATTGCATTGTGCCGCCGAGGTATTGCCGGATTTCGAGCATGGGGTTTATTTTGTGTCATTGGTAGCTTTGCACGACCCGGCCCTGGTCGCGCCTGCCATCGCCCAGACATTGGGCCTAAAAGTTGGCAAAGACCAGTCGCTAACCGCTTTACTCGCCTACCTGGGCGACAAAAGAGTACTGATGGTGTTGGATAATTTTGAGCAAGTCAGCGGGGCAGCCTCGCTGGTGGGTCAGTTACTAGCCGCCGCTCCCGGCCTGAAAGTGCTTTTGACCAGCCGGGTCAGGTTGCGGCTGTACGGGGAACACGAATTTAACGTGCCGCCGTTGGCTTTGCCCCAGATTACCAACCCTGAAACTCTGAACAATTCCGAAGCAGTAGTTTTGTTTTTGCAACGTGGACAAGCCGCCAAATCAGATTTTGTTCTAACTCCTGAAAACAGTTCTATCATTGCTCAGATTTGTACCCGGCTGGACGGATTACCACTGGCAATCGAGTTAGCGGCGGCCCGCTTGAAGCTACTTCCCCCGGCGGCTTTGTTGAGTCGCCTGGATAAAAGGTTGCACTTTTTAACCGATGGCCCCCACGATGTACCGGCCCACCAGCAAACCTTGCGAAATACCCTGGATTGGAGTTATGACCTCCTAAACCCGGCTGAACAAGCCTTATTTCAAAACCTGGCCCTTTTTGCCGATGGCGCGACCCTGGAAGCAGTTGAGGTGGTTTTAGGCTCTAATGATGTCCAGGCCGGGGCCGGTTCATTCGAGTTACTCAACGGCCTGACTTCTCTGATGGATAAAAGTTTACTTTTCCAGAGCAGCCCGGACAATCAATTCAGCCTGTCCACTCAACCTCGTTTCAAGCTGCTTGAAACTATGCGCGAATATGCTTTAGAACACCTTAATCAGCAGGGCGAAACCCACATAGCCGCCCTGCGCCATCAGCATGCCAATTATTACCGGCAATTAGCCGAGGAAGCGGCCATGCAGCTTTTAAGCTCGGTCCAACAGGACTGGCTCGACCGCCTGGAAGCCGACCATAATAATTTCCGGCTCGCCCTGGAATGGACCTGTGCCAATGACCGGCTGAATGGCTTAAAACTGGCAACCGCTTTGAGCCAGTTCTGGTATTTGCGTGGCTACTGGCAGGAAGGGCTTGGTTGGTTAAACCGGCTTTTAGATGCGGCTCCACCCGGTAAAAATCCGGTCAGGGCCGGGGCGCTCCAGGCCACCGGGTTATTTACTTATAATCTGGGGGAAGCCCTTAAAGCTTTGCCTATATACCGGGAAAGCTTTGAACAGTGGCAGTTCCTGGATGACAAAGCTAATGTGGCGCGGACGCTAACATGGTTGGGGGTAATTACTAACAATCTGGGTGATTATTCCCAGGCCCAAAATTACTACGGCCAGGCTCTGGCTATACGCCACCTGCTGGACGATAAACGGGGCGCAGCCGCAGCCTTAAGTAACCTCGGTAATATTGCCACTACTATGGGGAACTACGAATTGGCCTGGAAGTATTCCCTGGAAGGTCTGGCCCTGGTGCGGCAGACCAACGACCAGATATTGACCTGCGCTATCTTAAACAACCTGGGCTGGGTCGCCAGTAACCAGGAGAATTGGCCGCTGGCCCGGAGCTATGTGGAGGAAAGTCTGGTCCTGGCCCGTAAGTTGACTATCAAGCGAATTATTTGCCGGGCGTTAGAAAATCTTGGCTTAGTGGCCGCCGGACAGTCCGATTGGGGGGCTGCGATTATTTATCTGGAAGAAAGTTTACAACTGGCCCAGGCAGCCTGCGAGCAACACGGTATCGCGGCGGCTAATCTCTATCTGGGGTTAATCGCTTACCGGCAGGCCGATTATGTGCAAGCCACTAGTTTAGTGTGGTCCAGTTTGCAAATGAGTTTACCTGGCAGCAACCAGGCTTTAATTGCGGAAGGGTTGAGTGTTTTGAGTAGTATCCTGGCCTCGCAACCCACTTACGAAAATTTGGCCGTCCGGTTGGCTGGTACTTTGCACGAGCTACAGACCATCAGTGGGATTGTAACCGAGCGGGTGTTGCAGATAAGTTTTGTAGAGGCGTTAACGGCCTTGCGTAACCGCTTACCGGCCCCCCGCTTTGAAATCGAGTTTGCCCTGGGCCGGGCCACTTCCTTGAATGATCTGGCAAACTACCTGAAAGTAAGCCCGGTTTCCGCCGCTTATCTGGCCGGAATATGGTTAGATAAACCGGATAATGGGGTCGTTACTACTAACTCTGACAAGCCAGCAGCGGAATTGACCTCACCCTTATCCAAAACCCAGCGGTTTGCGCCGTGGCAGTCGCTGACCGAACGGGAACGCGATGTGCTGGAATTGCTGGCGACTACCAGCCTTAACAACCAGGAAATGGCTCGCCAGATGTCGGTGGCAGTTAGCACGGTACGTACTCATATCCGAAATGTGTACAGTAAATTAGATATTCAGAACCGCTTCCAGGCCATCCAGTTCGCCCGCGAACTGGGTTTACTCTAGTATTGCCAGTGTACAGCCGCACCTACGATACTCTACCCTTTAAGGGTTATGCCTGGTTCAAAGGCCCAGGTAGCAGGAGTCCTCGTCCTGTCTACCGGCGACCTCCGCTATATAGGCAAGCCGAAAAACACCTGGATTAGTTGTTACTCTGAATAAACAGCCTGGTTTTCAGGTCTATAAGCCATCGTTTTCGTGCCAATCATTCTGCCAGCGCGGGTCTATCGGGGCGCTGGATAGCTGGTAGCGTATATCGGTTGAAAGGCGCATTCGCCCCATTTTGTTGTTATTGTCCAGAGAGGCATGGATTATATAAGCATTATGAATGACCAAATCGCCCGCCTCGTAATCCGTTATAAGCCAGCGTGTACCTAATTTATCAGCCAGGGAGGGTAAATCTTTGGTCAACCAGCCAGCCTGCTTCTTTTCAGAGGGGCTACTTTCTGTTTGCTGAAAAGTTTTATGGCTACCTTCCAGGTAAATAAGACCGCCATCCTGGATGGCACAATCTCCAAGTGGAATCCAGGCCGTTAAAATCTGGTCTGTGCCTTGCCTTAAGTAAACTAAATCGTAGTGAGCGCCGGTGGCCTGGTTGCTGCCGGTTTTGATATGCCGCACAATTTTACGTCTGTTTAAAAACACCTCTCCGCCTAGAAACCATTCAAAGAACGCAACCAGCTCTGGACTGGTGCAAAGAGCTTTGTATTCAGCACCCTTAATAACTTCGTTGAAAAGTATCTCACGCATTTTGATTTGGTCTACCGGTCCATCCCCGGCCAGGCCATCTACCGGATTGCTCTCAGGCTGCAATAAGCCCACCTGAGCAAGCGAACTGAAATAGTACTCTCTAAATTGCAGAATTTTTTGAGGATTGAAGAAGCCTTTTAAGTAGAGGTAGCCGTTCTGGTCCAGCCGTTGCCGGAGGGCTGAGCGGTCCTGACGTACTTTCTCCGGCACAGGTTCTAACCGGCCTACTCTACTGGCCTGTCTATCCAGGACATAGCCGTTGGATACCAGGGGTTCGGAAAATTCAATTTCTGGTCCTTCTATCAAGTTAATCATTTAAGACCTCCCTAATCACTTTCCCCTCATCCGAATTTCAAATATTTGCTCATTAAATATAGGACGTAAATTGCTATTATATGTATAATATATGCTCAACAAGAAGATAACAATAGATTATTTGCTCATGCCCTGGATTTCTTGCTTGCTAAAATGGCCTTGTGTAAGGAATGAAATTGTGGATATTGCCTGCTACATAACCCCCGCCGAAGTACAACGTTCCCTGGGAATAGTCTGCACTGGGTATGGCTTTAGCTCACTCAAAAAAAATTCCTGTCCGCCCAGGGATTTAGGCTGTTACGCGGCGGTATGGATCAGCCAGGGTTCGGGCTGGTTAGAGACTTCCGCTACCAGGCAGCCGCTTGAACTTACGGAAGGCTCTGTTTTCTGGCTTTTCCCAGGTGTTACGCACACTTATACCCCTAACGAGGTAGGCTGGACCGAACATTGGGTTTTGTTTGAAGGTAAATTAGCCCAAAATTTTGAGCAAGCCGGGCTGCTATCCAGGACTATCCCGGTTAGAAATGCCGCTGGCTCTGTGGCAGTAGCCGAGTTATTCAGCCAGATTAAAAAAGATTTTGCTAAAGCTGGACCGCATACGGCAGTATTGAGCGGAATGTTAGTCGGACGTTTAATAGCTGAGATAAGTAGCCTTGAGAATAGCCCTTCAGATGAAAGTAATACTATGACCGAGCTTGTAAAGCAGGTCATGGGGTGGCTTGGCGAACATTCTGGCGAAGAAATAGATTTTGAAGCGGTTGCTCTTTCAAAAGGGCTGGGCTATTCAACTTTCCGGCGCTATTTCAAGCAGATTAGCGGCCTTCCGCCCAGGGAATACTTGCAAAGCTTGAGGATTAGCCACTCCAAGCAACTTTTAGTATTTACCGCCGACAATATTAAACAAATTGCCGCCAAAGTGGGCTTTAAAGACCCTTACTACTTTTCCAGGGTATTTCATGCCGAAGTGGGCCTTTCGCCAACTGATTTTCGCCTGCAACAGCAACTATGGTCCCCCGGCATGGGCCTGGCTGAAAAGCATGTTGAGCAGTAGATTGGGTAAAATAGTTCCATCCAGCGCCCGGGTTTTTTTAATTGGAGTGTCAAATCCAGGGCTATAAATTCAAATTATGAAGCTTGTAACAAGTACTGAATTGAATATGTGAATTACCAGGATACATGGTATTATAGTGGCCTGACGCTATTCCCCTGGAAATTTACAAACAAATAACATAAACATATCGAGGAAGATAATGGGCAAATTAAGCTCGACCCAGCAGCAGTTTTTTGAAACTTTTGGCTACCTGGCTTTCCCCGGACTGCTAGAGCCGGAAATCAGCGACATTATTAACGAATTTGAGGCTATTTTCGAGGAGGCCCAGATAAGACCGGACCCTGACAGGCGCTCTATTCTCGTTCCATTCATAGACCAGAGCGTCTATTTATCCCGTCTGTTGGACCACCCGGCTATCGAAATGATTGCGGAGGGCTTATTGGGCGCGTCTTTTAACTATATCGGTAGTGACGGTAATTTCTATACTGGGGATACGGCCTGGCATAGCGACGGGTATCACGTGAAGGGCGGCTACATCAAAATAGCGCTTTACCTGGACCCGGTAGAGGCAAATAGTGGAGCTTTGCGGGTTATTCCGGGGTCGCACCGGCTGGATAAAGCAGACGATATTCGCAAAGCCGCCAAATCCAGGGAGTTATGGGACATTGAACAGTCTGCCGTTCCGGCGGTGGCCCTGGCTTCCCGGCCTGGGGATGTCGTGGTGTTCAACCACAATATTATGCATTCTTCGTTTGGAGGCAGCAGCAAGCGGCGGATGTTCACCTTAAACCTATGCCGCCACAGCCAGACTGAGGCTGAAATCGAAGATTTAGAAGAATTTATTGCGGGTAGCGCCCGGTTCTGGCTCGACCGGATGCACGGCAAAGCGATGCTGGAAACTGCCTCAGCCAGCCGAATGCAGCACTTGCAACAGGTGATTGACCACGAAACCCACTTGCCCGCTCTTTCTGCAAAAGCGCGGATGACAATGGCGGAACAGGCCAGAGGTTAAGAGTTAAGCGCAAAATAAAACCGTCCTTTGATTTATAAGGACGGTTTTATTTTATAAAGAGAGCCAGGCTCCTATAGCGGTTCCTTCTGTTTCAGAAGTTTAAGCGTTGTCGCCAGCAATTACAATATAGAGTGTACCGCTGGTAACATCGTTGAAACCCATCGCTTTAGTTACGTCACCGGCTGTGTATAAAGTCAAGGTCGCGGTTTGATTGCCCTTCTGGAAAGCCAGGGGGGTAATACCTAATAGAGTCATTTGCTGAGTAACAGTCGCCGGGAATTCCTTGTCAGAGATGTCAGTCCAACCGGCTCCGGAAAAGCTGTTTAGAAAACTGGCCTTAACTTTGCTGGATTCGTCGGCGGTTGTAAAAGCCGTAAAGTTGGTATTCTTTAGCTTCTTGGCGGTATCGCCCGGATCACTCTTAATTGCCTCCGGTACGGTTATTGCCGTAGCGCCGCTATAAGTAGGAATTGCTACCGCTGCCCCTGCGGCTGTTGCGGCGGCAGTCGTAGAACCAGCCAGTGTGGAAGCGATTGTAGCAGCCGGGGCCGGGGCTACCGTCGCACTATCACCACAGGCTGACAATGCGAGGCTGAGTACCAACAGGCAAAGAGTGGCAATAGAAAGTAAACGTCTAGACATAAGTCTCCTTAAATTCGTTTTATTTGTGGATAAGCAGTTGTTTAATGTAGACAGAATAGCAGAAGACAATCAAACAAAGTACAATCTATGAGGATAAACAATGGCGGAAATTAGCTCGTCACCACGCTGGGGAGCCAAATACTAAGATAATAACCTGAGTAGCGTCAAATCGGCCCAAACATTTGTACTTACAACATTATACCATTTAAAATATTACATAACGATTAAGCTAAATTATCGTTTCTGCGCTGTTAGTTGAAACCGGAAAGTTAAGCGGGTTGCCAATTTTGACAGAGTCTTAACCAATCTAGTAAACTTGGCAGGCTTTTAATCGCAACTTACCCACTTCCTGCGTTACCGGACCTAAGGGTAAACTAATCTCTACCACTAACCTGGCCCGGTTGGTAGTCCCGTCTTTATAATCGCTGCTGATAAAAAGGGAGGCTCACCTGAATGGCTAATTTGTCGTTGCTGCCGCAACCTCGCTCGATTAATTTTACCCAGGGTCAACACCTGTTACAGCCTCAAAAATACATACTTTTGCAGGCTGAAGAACCGGCCCAGCTCTGGTTTAGCGCCCGGTCTTTACAGGCGACCCTTCAGCAGTACGCCGGTATAGTATATGCGCTTTCAGCCAGTTCAACCGGGCCAACCGCTGCTTTTGGCGTGTTGTTGCGCCTGGTGGACGACCCTGAAATACCAGGACAGGGCTACAGGCTGGCTATTTCA
>JAYSYV010001316.1:0-3322 GCA_043727245.1 Chloroflexota bacterium
CAAGGGTTGGCCGGAGGCTTTGCGCTGCAAATCTCCCAGCGATTCCAGGGCCGACTGCCGCCGGACTTCGTGATATTTGTGTTTCAGGATTTCGGTTAAAAAATTGCTCATAGTTTTCTACAATTCGTTCTTCTATGCGAACGACTGGCTGACCCGTACTAAATCTTTCAGGCGTTGCAAAGCTTTGCCGCTATCAATTGCTTCGGCGGCCAGGGCCACCCCGGCGTGAAGGTCGGAAGCCAGGCCAGACGCTAACAGAGCGGCGGCGGCATTCAGTAGCACAATATCGCGCTGAGGGGCTAATTCGCCCTGTAACACTTCCAGGGTAATAGCCCGGTTGTCCTGGGCGCTGCCGCCCCGCAAGACCTCGCCGGGTTGCCGCTTCATGCCGAAATCTTCCGGCTTAACAATCCGCTCTTTGATGACGGACTGGTCGGCGGTAACTTCGTAAATATAAGTTTCCCCGCAAATGCTGATTTCATCCAGCCCATCGCTGCTGGTAACTACCAGAGTATGCTGACTGCCCAGTTCCCGGCTGACCGCCGCAATTTTAGCGGCTAGAGCCTGGTTCGGCACACCTAAAACCTGACGACGCGCTCCCGCTGGATTGGTCAGGGGGCCGAGAATGTTAAAGACGGTCCTGATGCCGATTTCGCGGCGGACTGGACCGGCATACTTCATGGACGGGTGAAAGAGCGGAGCAAACATAAAGCCAATACTGGCCTCTTGCAGGCAAGTCACCACCTGCTCCGGCTTGAGATTTATGTTGACACCAAGGGCTTCCAGCACATCAGCCGAACCGCAACGGCTGCTGGCGGCCCGGTTGCCGTGTTTGGCGACAACGGCCCCCGCCCCGGCCACTACAAAAGCGGTTGTTGTTGAAATATTGAAAGTGTTAGAGCCGTCACCACCGGTCCCGCAGGTATCCACCACCGGTCGGCCCAGGTCAGCCGGGATTTCTACCTGGGTAGCTTTGGCCCGCATCACCTCGGCCAGCCCGGCGACTTCATCAATCGTTTCGCCTTTAATCCGCAAGGCTGTCAGAAAGGCTCCAATCTGACTGGGACTGGCTTCGCCCTCCATGATTTCTTCCATAGCGGCGGCGGCCTCGACCCTGGTCAGGTGGTCGCCGTTAACAAGTTTTGAAATTGCCTCTCGTATCATTTTAAATCCCTCGTAAACGACTAACCCAACCCCATCGCGGCTTTGGCATCATGAAGGGTCTTCGCGGCTATCGGGCGAATCTTGTCGGCCCCCTTCTTGAGAATTTCCTCGATATAGTTAGGGTCTTCGGAAATCTGATTATACTTTTGCTGGATGGGCTTGAGAGTTTCCAGGACCAGTTCGGCCAGTTCCCCTTTGAGCGCTCCATAACCTTTACCTTCAAAGTGCTGCTCGACTGCTTCTTTGGTCGTGCCGGGCTTAGAAAGCAGCAGGTACATTTCCAGCAGGTTGTACAGACCGGCCCGCGCCTGGTCGAATACCACTGCCGTGCCGGTATCGGTCACGGCCCGCTTGATGCGCTTTACAATTACGTCCGGCGCGTCCAGCAAATAAATCAAGTTGTTGGGTCCACCGCTTTTGCTCATCTTTTTATGAGGGTCGTCCAGAGCCATCACCCGCGCCCCATCCTCTTTAATCCAGGGCGCAGGCACTTTAAAGACCGGCTCATATTCGCGGTTGAATTTTTCGGCAATATCGCGGGTCAATTCCACGTGCTGCTTCTGGTCTTCCCCGACCGGCACACCGTCAGCCTGGTAAAGCAAAATATCGGCGGCCATCAGGGCCGGGTAGACAAACAGGCCCGCGCTGGACTGGTCGCGGCGGTCGCCGGTCTTTTCTTTAAACTGAGTCATGCGGTTCAGCCAGCCAATCGGAGTCAGGCAGTTAAAAATCCAGCCCAGTTCAGCGTGTTCTTTAACATGGGATTGTACAAAGATTGAAACTACATCAGGGTCTATCCCGCAGGCAATATATAATTTCGCAACGTCGCGAATACGCTTGTGCAACAGTTTAGGTTCTTGCGGCAGGGTAATCGCGTGCAAGTCAACCACGCAATAAATATTATCGCGGTCGTGCTGCTCTAAAACCCAGTTGCGAATAGCGCCCAGGTAGTTGCCCAGGTGTAAATCTCCACTGGGTTGGATACCGCTAAAAGCCCGCATTTTCGCCATTTTAATATACTCCTTAAGCCTTTACTTTCAAGAAATTTTGTAACAAGTCTTTGCCGTGTTCGGTCAAAATCGCTTCGGGATGAAATTGCACACCGTAAATCGGGTAGCGTCGGTGCTGCAAACCCATTATGAGACCACTCTGAGTCCAGGCGGTTACTTCCAGTTCGTCCGGCAGGTTATCGCGCCGCACTACCAGCGAATGATAGCGAGTGGCCTTGAAATCCTGGGGTATGCCCTCGAACAGACCGGCCTGGTTGTGCTGAATCTGGCTGACCTTGCCATGCATAAGTTCGGGAGCACGTTCGACTGTTCCGCCAAAGACTTCGCCCAGGGCTTGATGGCCCAGGCAGACTCCCAGCACCGGCAGACCCGGCCCAAACTCGCGGATAACGTCCTCGCTCACTCCGGCTTCCGAAGGAACGCCCGGTCCAGGCGAGATTACGATGCGCTCCGGCTTCAGGGCTTTAATTTCTTCCAGGGTAATTTTGTCGTTGCGGCGGACCAGCACTTCCTGGCCGAGTTCCCCAAAATACTGGACCAGGTTGTAGGTGAACGAGTCGTAATTGTCTATCATCAAAAGCATCGTTTTTTCCTTGCAAAACTTCTTCAAGCATCGTTCAGGTTATCGGCTTCATCCAGCGCCCGCAGCATGCCCATACATTTATTGACAGTTTCCTGGTATTCGCTGGCCGGAACACTATCGGCGACAAGGCCGGCGGCGGCCTGGATATAGGCGATATGGTCTTTCAGGACGATGGTCCGAATAGTCAGGCAGGTATCCATATTGCCGCTAAAGCCAAAGTAGCCGACTGCCCCGCCATAAGCTCCGCGCTGTTCCGGTTCCAGTTCGGCAATAATCTCCATAGCCCGAATTTTAGGAGCGCCGGTGACAGTCCCCATGGGGAAACAGGCCCGTAAAGCATCGAAAGCGGTCAAACCTTCGGCCAGTTCGCCCTTGATATTTGTAACCATGTGCATTACGTGGGAGAAGCGTTCGATATGCATCAAATCTTCAACCCCGACCGTACCGGGGCGCGACACCCGGCCCAAATCGTTGCGGCCCAGGTCAATCAGCATGACGTGTTCGGCCCGTTCTTTTTCATCATTAAATAGTTCGTCGGCCAGTTGATTATCCCCGGCAGTATCTT
>JAYSYV010001317.1:0-3321 GCA_043727245.1 Chloroflexota bacterium
CGCAGTTCTTTCGAGAGCCGGATTGTACCTCGCTTCGAGGATATGCTGGATGTCTTGAACAAGATTGTTGAACTGGGCTTTGGCTGGGTCGAAGATGCCATCAAGTTTGAATCTTCCCTCGGCGTATAGTTAGCGCCTTATAAATTAAAAAGAGGAAGGCCGGGAAATTATCCTGGTCTTCCTCTTTTTAGTTTATAAATATCTTCTATAGAAGCCTACTGAAAATATTATCGCTTTGTGACCGAATAGTTAGCTCAATACTTCTTAAATATGTTAAACTATTCACAAGAGTTAATAAAAAATATTATATTATTTGGGAAGAATTAGAGCATAAAGCGTGGCAAACCAACTACCTGGCAGGCAGGCTTCAATAATACAACCTCTTGTAAACGAGTTTAATCCAAATTTAGAAAAAAGTGCCTTAGTTAAAGAAACATCAAATTCGACCAAAAAGGTCGCGCTCATACCGCCCCGGTTTGGTAAGGGCGATTTGTTAGCCCTATTATGTGTGGCAATGTGGTCGGTCAATACTCCGTTTGTAAAGTTGTTACTGGGTAATATTTCAATACCGCCTCTCGAATTAGCCATCATTCGCTACGGCAGCGGAGCAGTATTTTATATCATCTTCGTGCTGTGGCGGGAAAGGTCGCTCCGGGTCAGCCTCCGGCATTTCCCATTGCTGGCTTTGGCCGGGTTTATCGGGATTGGCCTCAATCAAATCTGCTTTACCCTGGCTTTATCGAATACTACTTCATCCGAAGTTTCCCTGCTAATGGCCGCTTCGCCTTCGCTGGCGGTGCTGTTCGCCTGGCTGATTGGGCAGGAAAAGATGTCGCTCAACTATTGGGTTAGCCTGCCGTTGGCCCTGGGCGGGGTTGTTTTGATTGTTCTGACCGCGCCCGGTTCGAACGTCAGCGGAAACCTGGTAGGCGATTTATATGCCCTTGGTATGTCGTTGACTTTCGCAGTTTATACTGTCCTGCTCCGGCCTTTGTTTGCCCATTACTCGGTCGCTAAACTTAGCGCCTATGCCCTGAGCATCGGGGTATTGAGTATGCTGCCCTATGCCGCTACGCAGCCTACCCGGTTCAGCCTGGACCAGTTTTCGAGCCTGAGTTCACTCTTATGGCTGGTGCTTCTCTTTACCTGCTTTTCGGTTATAATCACCAACTTTTTCTGGTATGCCGCAATTAAAATCCTGGGAGCCTCACGCACAACTGCTTATAACTACCTGCAACCTTTTGGTGGAGTAATCTGCGCGGCTATTTTCCTGGGTGAATTAATTATTGCCTGGCAGATTTTTGGTGGCGTGCTGGTAGTTTTAAGTATGCTCTTGTATCGTAGCGATTTAGCCTTGCTTGTTTCCCCCTTCACTCAGAGATTGAGAAGCAGAAAACTTGCCCTGGTTCCAGCTGCCGAACCTGTTGAATCCAGTATTTAATAAAAAGCATTTCTTATTAAATCATTCCTGAACATAATCAGCCCCCTTCTGCCTAAAATCTCCCTATCAGTCCGACTTTTATGGACTGGTAAGGGGATTTTGGTGTAAGCTAGGACAAACGACAAAGCCCGTAAAGAAGCCGGGTTCAGTTTTTGGATGCGTATCTGCTCAATTTACGCTCACTGTTTGTGATGATTATAATTTAATAGATTGGAGATGCCAATGCGAATTGCAATTGGCGGTATTTTGCATGAAACCAGCACTTTTTCAATTGTGCCAACCACCCTGGCTGATTTCATGCGAACGTCTGCCGAAGGACAGGAAATTATCGAGAACTTTGCTAATACCAAGTCGGCGATGGGCGGCTACATTGATGCCGCCCGCGATTTTCAGTTTGAGATAATCCCGACTTTCCATGCTTCCACCGCGCCTGCCGGGTTAGTTACCGGCGAAGCCCTGATTGGCCTGACCAGTCAGTTGGTCCAGGGCATCAAAGCGGCCCGCCAGAGCGGTCAATTAGACGGCATCATGCTGGACTTACACGGCGCGATGATTTCGGAAATTGATTACGATGCCGAAAGTTATATCCTGCGAGCAGTCCGAAAGGCAGTTGGTCCCGACCTGCCTATAATTGTCGAACTGGACCTGCATGGCAACATTACGCCTGAGATGGTCGGCCTGGCAACAGTTTGCGTGGCCTATGACGAGTATCCTCACATTGATATGTACGAAAGAGGTTACGAGTCGGGCCTGCTCATGACCAAAATTGTGCGCGGCGGGGTCAAACCCACGGCGGCTATCGTAAATATTCCCCTGCTGGCCGGTATCCAGCGCGAGTTCACTTTTGCCGAACCGATGCTGACCGTCAAGCACATGGCTCACGATATTGAAGGCGAACGCGGTATTCTGAATGTCAGTTACCTGCCGGGTTTCTGCTTTTCGGATATTCCTCAGACGAACTTTGCCATCATTGTCACCTCGGACAATAATCTGCCCCAGGCCCAGGCTGCCGCTAACCGGCTGGCAAATTACGTCTGGGAACACCGTCAGGATTTTGTGGTCAAGCCAATGCCGATTGATACTGCCATCGAACATGCTATGCAAGCGCCGCAGGGACCGATTATTCTGGCTGATATTGGCGATAATCCCGGCGCAGGGGCACCCGCCGATGGTACGGTAATGCTGGAAGCCCTGCTCAGACACGGCGCGACCAGGGCCGTTGTAGCGCCTATCAACGACCCTGAAGCGGTAGAATTAGCCATAAAAGCCGGGGAAGGCCATATGGTTACACTTGACCTGGGCGGAAAAACCGACCATCTTCACGGTACGCCTTTGCGGATAACGGCTAAAGTAGTCCGCCTGACTAACGGCGAATTTGTGCATACCGGCCCGATGGGGACCGGCGTGTTATCCAAGATGGGGCCAAGCGCTGTCCTGGAAATAGCGGGCGAAAATGGCAGCTTGGTAACAGTCCTGGCGACTACCTACCGCCACCAACCGCTGGACCTGGCGATGCTGCAAAGCCAGGGCATCGAACCGACCGACCGGCAAATTGTGGTGGTTAAATCATCGGTTCATTACCGGGCGGCTTTTACCCCGATTGCGAAAGAAATTATCGAAGTAGACACACCCGGCATATCCAACCCGGCATTCGACCGGCTGTTATTCCAGAACCTCAAACGCCCGATTTACCCGCTTGACCGGGAAATGGACTGGTCGGCCCGTTAAGTTTACTTAAAATTAGAGAGGATAATATGATTGCTACAGAATCGCAGGTAGAAACTCAGTTTGATAAATTAGCCGAGGTTGTTACCGGAGCTATGGAGCGGCTCGGCGTACCGGGGGTCGCCGTAGGAATTTTCCATAACGGCCAGGAATAT
>JAYSYV010001318.1:0-10047 GCA_043727245.1 Chloroflexota bacterium
ACCCTATGAACTAAAAGTTTTACCTTCCAGAGGGAACGCACTAGCACAATCTGCCAGCGGCGACTATTATGTATTCTGCAACGGCGACTGGCTGGATAAGTGGTGGATGCAAAAACCCCGGCCCGGCTGCGTTACTATCTCGCCGGACGAAGGGCTGCTCTCAATCTGGCGGCTCTTAATTGCTGAAAAGCGGCGAGTCTGGGACGAGATAGACGAAATTTCTAGTAATTTATTGCGAAGCCTGTGTCTGGGGCTGGACCGGCTCATCCTGACCAGCAGCCAGAACCCCAAAGGCAACGCAGCAATTGCCTACAAAGTAAAGCACTTTGTCGAACAAAACGCGACGACCAATTTTACCCTGGAAGATGTCGCCGGATATGCCGGTTTGAGTGTGTCCAGGATAGTTCACCTGTTTAAGGCTACTTTTGGGCAAACCATTATTGACTACGCCATTGATGTTCGGCTGGCGATTGCTTCCGAGCGTATTCGGCTGACAACCATGCCGCTGGAACAAATTGCCGAAACCAGCGGCTTCCACAATTATTCCTATTTCAGCCGGATTTTCCGGTCGCGCTACAAAGTTTCACCAAGCCAGTTCCGCCTTCATAGTTGAAAATCTATCTCTATGTTTTCTAATAGCACTACTCTACAGTACGAACCTGCTTTGTTAGCCCCGTAAAGCGGCCCAAAAATTGGGACTAGACATTAATTGTAAAATTGGATACAATATCCAATATGGAAATTGATGAATTAGTATTGCCTGAATTGAAGAATTTCAAAACAACTCCGACCCTGGTAGCCGAAGCTTTACGCAAAGGTATCCTCAAGGGAATGATTAAAGCCGGGCAGGTTTTGCGGCAGGAAGACCTGGCCGAGCGTTTTGGAGTAAGCCGGATTCCCATCCGGGAAGCTTTCCGCCAGCTTGAAGCCGAGGGCTTGATTAAAATTTACCCGCACCGGGGCGCGGTAGTCAGCAGCCTGTCGGCTCTGGAGGTTCAGGAGCTTTTTGAAATACGGATTCCGCTCGAAACTACCGCCTTACGCCTGGCTATTCCCAACTTGACCGCTTTCGACCTTAAAAAAGCTACCAATTTATTGGAACTGGCCGACCAGGAACAGTCCGCCGGACGCTGGGGTGAATTGAACTGGGAATTTCACGCGGCCCTCTATGTGGCAGCCGGGCGGCCCCGTTTGCTGGCGATGCTGGTCAACTTGCAACAAAATGTAGACCGCTATATGCGGCTGGTGCTGACCGGGCTGGACTACCAGGCCCATTCCCAGGCCGAACACTACCGTTTACTGGAAGCCTGCCAGGATAAAGAGATCGAACAAGCGGTAATATTGCTGGCTTCGCATATTGAAGCCGCCGGTAAAAGCCTGACCGATTATCTCCGGCAGGCCGAGCAAGCAAAAGTTAAATAAAGATTTTAGCTTGGAATTTATCAAAATGCCCCAGGCGGAAGGAGTACCCAACCGATGATAACGCAAGAGGAAGTAACGCAACAAGAATTATTGGAAGTCCATGACCCGGCTATCTTGAATACGGCCAGGGCCATTCTGGACAGTTGCAGTTCGCCGGAGCAGATGCAGGAAGCGGTACTGGCAGCGGTAAAGCGCAACGAAAAATGGCGCGGGCAGGAATGTATCAATCTGCTGGCCCCGGAAGCTCCGACCAGCCCGACAGTACGGGCCTTGCTTTCGTCCGAAGTTGGCACACGGGCCGCCGAAGGCCATATCGGTTCGGTCAATCGCTGGTTTGCCGGAACCAAACACATTGATGAAATCGAGGCTTTATGCGTCGAACTGCTAAAAAAGCTCTTTAAGGCCAACTACGCCGACCACCGTTTGTGCGCCAGCATGATCGGCAATTTGGCGGTTTACACTGCTTTGACCGAGCCGGGCGATGTAATAATGAGCCTGGCCCAGCCGGTAGGCGGCCATTCCAGCAACCGGGCTGATGGTCCGGCGGGAGTGCGTGGCCTCAAAATAGTTGATATTCCGTTTGACCAGACCGAACTGGTGGTAGACCTGGAAACCTTCCGCAAGGTCGCGCCGTTGGTCAGGCCCAAAGTGGTGGCCCTGGGCGCATCAATGACGCTCTTTCCTTTCCCCTTGCAGGAAATGAGCGAAATCATAGCCGAGTGGGGCGGACACCTCTTTTTTGACGGAGCGCATCAGCTTGGGCTGATAGCCGGTGGGCAATTTCAAGACCCTTTACGTGAAGGGGCGGCTGTGATAACCGGGTCCGCCGGTAAGACTTTCAGCGGGCCGCAAAGCGGGGTAATGGTCTGGAACGACCCCCAACTGACCCGGCCCCTGACTACGGCAGTATTCCCTGTCCTTGCTGCCACCCACCAGGTCAACCGGGTTGCAGCCCTGGCCGCTTCTACGGCTGAATTATTGGCTTTCGGGCAGGCTTACATGGCGCAAATTGTTGCCAACGCCCGCGCCCTGGGTGCAGCCCTGGAAAAAAGAGGTATCCCGGTGCTGGCCTCGCATAAGGGCTATACCACCACTCACCAGATTATTGCGAATGTGCGGCAATTCGGAGGCGGCCTGGAAGTAGCTCACCGGCTGGCAAAAGCCAACCTGATTACCAATAAAAATCTCATTCCGGGCGACAAGCCGGAAGATTGGGATAGACCGGGCGGCTTGCGCCTGGGTACGATAGAAATCACCCGGTTTGGCATGGATAAAGCCGAAATGGAATCTATCGCCGACTTCATGGCGCGGGTGCTGGTGCAAGGCGAAGACCCCGAACAGGTTGGCCGGGAAGTTATCGAGTTCCGGGCGGCTTACCAGACCCTCTATTACTGCTTCGAGAACGGTCTACCACGAAGGAAGTAGTCAGTAGACGAAATGGACTGGGGTACACTGTTAATTGTGTGTGACTGGTTGCTCAGGAAACAAACTTGCCAGCCAATAGGCTAAAAGGTTCGCTTTTGGTGGTAGAGTTGTAGAATAATAAGATACGCTTTACAGAGTAAGAGTTCCTGACCAAATCATAGATTTCATGAGGTAGCCGATAACAGTTGCCGGAGTTTTAGTACAAGTCAGAAAATTAGGTCTGACATAGAAAGGATACTGAGAGAAATGAGTGATTGGAACAAGCGGATTATTGAGGAGTTCAGGAGTAATGGTGGCAAAGTCGGGGGGCCATTTGAAGGCGCACCGCTGCTCCTTCTCACTACGACCGGTGCAAAAAGTGGACTGGCTCGCACTACACCGGTGATGTATCTGCCCGATGGAGAGCGCTTTATCATCTTCGCTTCTAAAGCAGGAGCCCCAACCAATCCTGATTGGTATCATAATCTGGCGGCACACCCTGAGGCAACGATTGAGGTTGGAAGTGAGACTTTCAAGGTGACGAGCGGCGAAGTCACAGGGGAAGAGAGAGATCAACTTTACGCCAAACAAGCCAGCCTGTACCCTGGATTTGCCGAGTACGAAGCAAAAACAACCCGCCGGATTCCCGTTATCGCGCTGCAACGCTGAGAAGTGGAAGACCTACTTTACAAATTATTTGGTCCTGAAAAAATAGAATGAGTTAGATGCCCGGTAAGTAATTTACCGGGCTTTTTCTATAACAAATTAATTTTATGGCAAATAATGAAACAATCCGCCAGCTTGCCGGGTCTAATCGCACAAGAGCAACATAAAAAGTTGGAAACTTAAAAGTAATGAGTTTAGCGAAAGGAAGGAAGGCAAAATGCCATTTACGGTTATGAACGGGCAGGAGTTTTCTATTTCACAACTTGGCCTGGCAATTTTCCAGGAGGATTTCACTTCATTAATGAGCGGCACGGATATAGACCTGGCTACAATGCCTATTCCGCCCGGCCAGTATGAGTTGCGGGTCAATACTACCATGGGCGGAGTAGAGATTTACCTGCCGCATTATGTCCGGTTTACTATGAACGGCAACTCGATAATGAGCGGCAAAAATATTCACAACGGAGCTAAATATTGGAGCAAGTTGACCCGCAAATTTAAAAAGGTTATGGCGCTACCCGATTATCCGCCGGAATTTGCCCTTACCGATTTTAACCCTCAGCAGCCGGTCATAATTCACATGATACTGAATACGGCCATGAGCGGGGTAGATATTTACCAGCTCTAATACAACTTACTCTCTCCTCGCAAAAAGGCCGGTCCACGTGGACCGGCCTTTTTGCTTCGTCTGTTAAACTCTAACTCTTAGTAGTGGATTTGCACCCGTGAACCGAGTGTCAGGTAGTTCCAGGCAAACAGCGCAGTATTGTAATCCTCGTTAACACACCCATGACTACCGGTCACGCCAAACACGCTGCGCCACCAGGCATAATGCAAGGCGTGACCCTCCCAGGTGAAGTACATCGTGTAGAGAACGTTATCCAGGTCGTAATAATCCTCGCTACCGATGGAGCCACCTTTCATCCGTTCGTTAGCAACTAACCGCAGGATGCGGAAAGTGCCGGTCGGCGTTTCGTGGCCGGTTTTGCCGGTAGTAACGTAACTGCTCAGGACCGGTACATCGCCTTCAAAGAAGGTTTCATACTGCCCCGAAAGATTGACATCAACCCAGTGTTCCCAGAGGTAACTGGAATAGTTAGGGGTTTTGGCTGTATTGATTTCAACCGAAACATCTACATTGTTAACAGAAGCCATTTCAGTGCTGAAGCCAGGGTCAACCATAGCTCCGGTTTCCCTGGACCAGCGCATCCGGCCCAGTTCAAAAAGCTGAGTAATCCAGGCTTTACCATCCGAGCCGGTAATAGTATATTCCTCGCTGAGGGGGTAGCCCCACATAAAAAGGTCGCCGGTAGTGTTGTAAAGACCCAGGAACCCCTGCTGCACTGTATGGCCGCTTTCCGGGAAATAGCGCACAACCGAGGTATTCGGGACCGGGCTTACGCGGGTAAAGGTGATCGAGCTTTGTACATCAGGTGTTTGGGCATCCAGTAAAAGACGACCAATCGGGTAAGGCCGAGTTTCCCAGGCGGTTCCAGCCAGTTCCGGGGAATAGGCCAGGGCCGCTTTCTGGAAGTACTGGACGGTCCGGCCCTGCGAATCGGTAAAAGCGCGGGACATCGGGCCACCAAAGCGGGCATACCGGCCATTCATCCGCCAGAATCGCAATAGAGGGTTGGCAATAGATTGGCCGAAATCGGGGAAATAAACTTTTGCCGGGCCTGCGATAGTTTTAGGGGCAGGTTGGGGCAGAGTCAGGGCAGCCGAATTAGCTTGAGGTGATTCGGCCAGGGCAGTGGATAACCCGGAGCCGTCAAAAGCCACAAAGAAAATAATCAGCGCCAGCATATAGATATACAACTTTTGGCGAAATGTGTTCACCGGGCGGCTCCTTATTTGATAGTCCGACAAGCCAGGCCAGGTTAAGCCCTGACGCTGTTTATCAATTGTGTTTTCTTTGATATATTACTTCTATATATACAATGGTTAAAATCGAGCAAAAGTTATGCCAAAATTTAACTATCTTTATAGGGATTTAGTACCTATTCCAACCTATAGTTTTTCAACTATTCCTCATTATATAAAGGTAATTGATTTGGTACTGGAATTAGCTAGCAAGTATAAGTATAAAGACAAGTGTAAAAGACCTGCTAAATCCTGGGGTCCAAGAAATGGAATATACTTGAATCTGAGGGTTGATTTCCACTGATTAACCGGATCAGGTTTGCACCTATCCCTAAAAAAGCCGGTTAATTAAAATAATTATACCCGCTTTTTTATATTTGGAAATAGGTAATTAGGTTAATGTTGGGTAAAATGTAGAACGGACAAAGACGCTAATCTTTCTTTAATGTCTGAGTGAGAATAGTAAGGTACTTTGCCTCGAAAGTTCCTACGGTGTCCGTTCTACATTTAACGTTCTATTGCTTGCGTTCGTTGGCGGAATTGCTGTCGGTCCCGGCTGAACCACTGAGGCGGATACCTTCGCCAGTATCGGTAGGAACCCCCGTGACACTGGTAGTAGCGGCGGAATACATGCCGGAGTTATCCCCTGAATTAGAGGCCGCCCCGTAATTCTTGCCACTGTTGCCGCTGCCGGGTTCTCCGCTGACACCGCCTTTACCGGCCCCCGACAACTCGGCGTGGCTGGATACTTTCTTTAAGACCATCTGGTCCCGGCCCCAGTTTTTGGCATCGGCGGCCCTTAGCTGGACTGAAAGGTCCAGGTCTTCATCATAAATAGCGATTAATGGCTTGTTATCTGACACAATTCTCCTCCCCCTGGTTCGTGTTTTATGCGGGTAACCTACCTTTGTAGTAGAGGCAGGTTATATTTATCCTTGAGATTATACTACTACGGAGCAACGGCCACCAAACACAAAGAACTTGAGTTGGGCGAGGCACAGGATGTGCTTTTAATAATTAATATAAGAAAATTATGACATATTTGGACTGCGAGAAAACAAGATGGGCGCGAACTCTATTTTAACACCGCAGCAAACTAAACTGCTGGGTCAGGAAAAAACCTTCTTTGATAATTTACGGCAGGCTGTAGAGAAATTCGGGGCGGCCCCGGAAGACCGCCAGCTATTGGCTAAAGTAACCACTGGCCTGGATGAGCTTTTTTTGCTGGTGGTAGTCGGCGAATTCAATAGCGGCAAGTCGGCTTTCATCAATGCTCTGGTCGGCCAGAAAGTGCTGGCGGAAGGGGCTACTCCCACTACCGACCAGATTAACGTGCTGCGTTATGGGTCGCAACCCGGCCAGCAGCGGCGCGAACAGGATTTGCTGGAAATTTTTAATCCAGCGGCCTTCCTTCAGGAAATCAGCATTGTGGATACGCCCGGCACAAACGCAGTAATCGAGCGACATCAAGCTCTTACCGAAGAGTTTGTACCGCGTAGCGACCTGGTAATCTTCGTGACTTCAGCCGAGCGCCCCTTTACCCAGAGCGAACGCCAATTTCTGGAGAAGGTCAAAGGCTGGGGTAAGAAAATCCTGGTGGTAATCAATAAAATTGACCTGTTGGAAAACCAGGAGGACTATCGGCGAGTGGTCCAATTCGTGACGGATGGCTTCCGGCAGTTACTTGGCCTGGAGCCGCCGATTTTCCCGGTATCGGGCCGGGCGGCTTTAATGGCGAAGACTCAGCCGGGACCGCAAGCGGTCAATTACTGGCAGCAAAGCGGCTTTGGACCACTTGAAAACTACATCTTTAATACGCTGGACCAGGCCAGCCGTATTCGTCTGAAATTTCTCAGTCCCCTTTTAGTGGCCGAACGCCTGACTGGGCGCTACCTGGCCGCTATTGACGACCGGCTGGGTTTACTGGCGCAGGATGCCCGCACCGTCGAAACCATCGAACGGCACCTGACGGTCTACCAGGAAGAAATGAAGCGCGACTTTGAAGGCCGTCTGGCAAACATAGACAATATGATTTATGAGATGAACCAGCGCGGTGACGTTTTTTTTGATGATGTGCTGAAAGTAACCCGACTGTTCGATATGATTAAGACCGACCGGATTAAACACGATTTCGAGCAGCGCGTGGTAGGCGATACGCCTCACCGTATTGAGCAGGCAGTCAGCGAGATGGTGGAATGGACGGTCGAGCGAGAGAGCCGCATCTGGCAAGATATTACGGAGTTCCTGCGGGACCGCCGCCAATCCGGGGGTGATGAAAGCCTGATAGGCCGGACCGACAATGCTTTCGAGCAGTTCAACGTCAACCGGCGAGCCTTGTTGCAGCAGGTCGGGGAACGGGCCAGGACCGTGATGCAGAGCTTTGACCAACGAGCCGAGGCGGAAAAGTTAAACCTGTCAGTCCGTGACGCGGTAGCCCGCACGACCCTGACCGAAATCGGGGCGATTGGTCTGGGGGCCGGGTTGGTGCTGCTGCTGGGTAGCGCCGCCGCCGATGTCACCGGCATTTTACTTTCGGTGGTAGTGGGCGGGTTCGGCTTTTTTATCATCCCGGCCCGGCGGCGCAAAGCCAAGTACGAACTCCGGCATAAGTTGGAAACCCTACGCGCTCAACTTACCGGGGTATTGAAAGAGCAGTTTGAACACGAATTGACCGTTTCGGTGGAACGAGTGCGCGAGGCTATCGCGCCCTATACCCGGTTCATTCGGCTGGAACGAGAGCGTTTAACAGCGGCGAAAGGCCAGTTTGGGGAATTACGCGGGGAAATGACCAGGCTGCAAAACGCTATTGAGCAAGCGACTGCCGGGGCTGGAGTTGGTCCGGTCAGCCAGGAAGCGGCTTTCTCTTTGCCCCAACCACCCACCGGGCCGCTCAGTTCGCCATCTCAGTGGGGGCCACCACAGGCCCAGGAAAGCAAAGGTCTGGAACCTACCCGGCAACCGGGTAGCACCGGCAACTATCCCTACCCCATTGAATATCCATCTCCGGTCAGGCCGGAAAGGCCGGATGACGAAATGCTGTATCCGCCTTCTCAATACAAATATTAATCAACTAAAAAGCCGCCAGTTATACGCTCGGCGGCTTTTTAGTTAGAACGATACAAATTAAAACTTAAGGCGCGGGTGGAGCCAGTTCGCCAGGTCACGACGGCTCTCTGGGCTGGAAACGTGGCCGAAATTGTATTCTTTATAGGTGAGGTCTACTCCACCCGCTTCGAGAATTTCTTTAACCTCATGCCCTCTTTCAATCGGCAAAACTTCGTCGCGAGTACCATGAGCCACAAAGGCCGGTTTGCCTCGGAACGACCCGGCCCGCAGTTTCAGTTGGGCGTTACGGCTGGCAAAGCCACTATGGTCCAGTATACCAGCCAACAACTCGGGATAGGTCGCGGCCATTTCCAGGCTCGTCAGACCACCCTGGCTAAACCCACCCACATAAACCTGGGCCGGGTCAACCTTGACTCCGGTTAGCGTGGATAGCTGCCCGATTAGCTCGGCCACTTTTCGGGCGCTATTCTGCAAAGTGGCCGGGTCGGGTTTCCCATCCTCGCCGTTAACCGACCAGCGCCAGCTTCCCCTGGGATTATCGTCCACTTTCATGGGGCCGCGTGGCGCGACCATCAGCACTCGCCGGTCCACATAAGTGACCAGTTCATAAATATCACTCTCATTTGCGCCGTAGCCGTGAATCATTATGAGAGCTGGGGCTGATTCCGCGCTAACTTCAGGCCGCCGGACCAAGGCCACCAGGGGGCCGCCTTCAATCAGTTCTGTACCGCTAATATCTGGGCCAAGTTGCATATTAATTCCTTTGATTTTATTGAATTGCAAGCTAAATAAACCATATTTTAATCAGGCCGATTGTAACATTACGGGTCAGACCGGGCAATCTTGAAGGACGAGGCAAGCCGGAGAAATAATTTATTTTGGACATAGCCGACTACGTCATTCAACTTGTGACGACTTCAAAAGCCGGAGTAAACAAAATTTGCCCGGAGGGACGTTCGGCAAAAGCTGGTAGCAGAGTAAAGCGCTCAATTGCTATAAACCGATGCCTGGATGGTAACGACACTTAAATCTCATTTTGGAGATGAGTTTGATATACTGAAGCCTGTGAGGGTGGCAGCGTTGGTTAAAAATCCAATAGTTTAGACCAGGAGGATTTATGGAGCATAGCAGCGACCGGGAAAGAAGTCAGGTCGAGTTAAAGGGCGTTCCTTTTTATTACGAGATAGCCGGAAAAGGCAACCCGGTCGTCTGGGTCCATGCCAGGATTGCCGACAATCGAATGTGGGACGGGCAGTTCGAGCTGTTCAAGCACGGTTATGACGTAGTACGGTACGACCAGCGCGGATATGGCCGGACCCCCAAAGGCCAGGGGGATTTCTCCTATGTGCAAGACCTGACAGCCTTCATTGATTTTCTCGGTCTTGAAAAAGTGGCCCTGGTCGGTTGCTCGATGGGCGGACGGGCCAATATAGATTATGCCCTGGCAAACCCGGAGCGCGTGGCGGGCCTGGTGACAGTCAGCGGCGGAGTGAGCGGCTACAATTTCGAGAGCGAAATTCCCCCGGCCATGCTGGAACTATGGAACGAATATGACGCGGCGGAAGCAGCCGGGGATGTTGCCAGAATTGCCGACCTGGCTGTCCGTATCTGGATAGATGGGCCGCG
>JAYSYV010001319.1:0-3320 GCA_043727245.1 Chloroflexota bacterium
CTCCCGTACTGTCGGATTCACATAGATTAAGATATTTTTCTTCTCGCCCTTTGTAGCCGCTGGTAAGTTGACCGGCATGGGTTGGTTCTCTTTTATATAGCCAAGTTCCTGAAGCGCCGTTAAGACTTTCTCCCTGGTATGCGGCGCGACATTACCTTTATTATTGAGGACAAAGGAGACAGTGCTTTTAGCAACTCCGGCCCGGCGAGCAACGTTTTCTAACGAAATACCTTTTTTCATAGTTTTCTCAAATCGTTTTTTAGCTTGATAAAAATTGGCATTGACACGGAAGTTTTATTGTTTTATTGTAACAAGTAACTAAAGCTTGTCAATATATAAGTTCAAGTTTTGTAAAACAGTTCCTAATTCTGATAAAACAAAATCATTTTGTTTGATAAAACTATCACAAATCCGTGTTTTTAAAATATTTTTAGCATTTGGCAAGTATGTGTAGGCTCTAGCTTAACCGGATGGTTGGCCCGAAGTAAAAATTTTCAAAATGTGTAATTCAGGTGGTATAAAAACGGAATTAACCAGTTCGTTTATGGCTGTAAACTGGTTTATAACCAAAGAAGGTGAGTTTATATGGTACAAATAAAAAGATATGCTGTCGTCGGTTTAGGGCATCGTTCGGAGATGTATACTGATGCCCTCTATAACCAGTTCAAGGACTACGGCAAACTGGTAGGTTATTGTGATACTAACCAATCGCGCATGGATTATTACAATAAGTATTACAAAGAGCTTTACAATGCCGAGCCGGTCCCAACCTACAAGGCCGAGGATTTTGACCGGATGATTAAGGAACAGCGGGTCGAGGTGGTGATTGTTACTTCGATTGACCGCACTCACCACGACTATATTGTACGGGCTATGGATCAGGGCTGCGACGTGATTTCCGAAAAACCGATGACGGTTGATGCCGAAAAGTGCCAGGCTATCCTGGATGCCCAACAGCGGACCGGTCGGAAACTTATTGTGACCTTCAATTATCGCTACGCTCCCCTGAACTCGAAAATTAAAGAGATTTTGCAATCGGGCGCTATCGGAGATGTGGTGTCGGTCCATTTTGAATGGCTGCTCGATACCAGCCACGGGGCCGATTACTTCCGCCGCTGGCATCGCAATAAATCGAATGCCGGGGGTCTGATGGTCCACAAATCTACCCATCACTTTGACCTGGTGAACTGGTGGCTGAACAGCACTCCCGAAACGGTCTTCGGTTTTGGTAAATTGGCCTTCTACGGCCTGAAAAACGGTCAGGCGCGAGGTGAAACAGTCGGCTATGCACGGGCTTTCGGCAGCGAGGAAGCCAAAACAGACCCTTACGGCCTTGATATGAGCCAGAACGAACGTTTGAAGGGACTATATCTGGAAGCCGAACACGAGGACAGCTATTACCGGGATAAAAACGTTTTCGCCGATGATATTGACATCGAAGACGATATGGGGTTGGTGGTTCGCTATGAGAACAACGTTACAATGACCTATCACCTGACCGCTTACTCACCCTGGGAAGGTTATGATATTAACTTTAACGGGACCAAAGGCCGCCTGGAGATTCACCTGGAAGAAAATTCTTTCCGGTTGCCGAAATCGGAATACAGCATTGAATCTACCGCCAAAGAAGCGATCTTGCCGCCCAGAATCACCCTGCGGCCTCTATGGGCTAAACCGACCGAAATCGTGATGCCGATTGCCACCGAAGGCGGCCACGGCGGAGGCGATATTCGCCTGCTGAAAGATATTTTCGTCGGGACCGATAACGACCCGTTGGGCCGGGCCGCCGGGCATATTGACGGCGCTACTTCAATCCTGACCGGTATCGCGGCCAACCAGGCTTTCAAAACCGGCCAGGTGGTAAAGGTTGCAGACCTGATAAAGATACCAGCCGGAGTTTAATGTAACAACAAACCGGGCGATAGGCGAAATGCTTAACGCCCGGTTTGTCTATGAGAGGAAAATTATGAGTGCAGAGAAGACCGGAAATATTTGGATTGAAGGTAAGCAGAAAAATTAGCCTGGCGGATTATCAACCTCACGACCTGGAACCGGTCATTCTAGCCAGCGAAGAAGCGGTTGGTCGGGCTATGCTGGCGGAACTTGAAAAAACGGCCCGTAACAAAAAGGGCTTTATCAATTCACCCACTCAGGCTAAATGAGCCTGTTGACCAGCCGGGGATAATTGCTCATTTCTCAGTTTCCTTGTAACATTCCCACTAATCGCTTTTTACTGCCGTAAGCCCTTACCAACCGGCCTGAATACGTGCAACAACTCCCCAACAATGGCAGCAATTAGCTATTAAATTCGCAGGTAATTATAGTGTTACCCTGACAATGGTATTAATTTTAAAGAAGGCGGCCTCGAAAATGAGCATCGAAGAAGATATTTCCGCACCGGCGGTAGAACAGGCCAGGCCCAGGATTTTTACTTTTATCGAGTTTGGGAAAAGCGCCCAGGCGACCCTTAAACCCTGGTCCGACATCGTAATCGGCCCCATCAAAGACACTCCCGATTGGTACGAGGAAGCCGCTACATATGACGCGATGGTGGTCGGTTCAACCTTTATGACCGGCCAACTGATGGACCGGATTGGCCCACGCTTGAAGGTAATCAGCCGGACCGGGATAGGAGTGGACCGGGTAGACCTGGCCGCCGCGACTGAACGCGGTATTATGGTGGTGAATACGCCGGACGGCCCGACTGAATCGACGGCTGAACACGCTATCGCCCTGATGCTGGCCCTGACCAAAGGGGTCGTGACTAGCGACCGGCTGACCCATGCCGGGCAAGGTTATTCGCCTTATGGAAGTTTGCCGCATGGCCTGGAAGCTTTAGGGGCGACATTGGGGTTGGTCGGGCTGGGACGCATCGGCAAACGTGTCGCGGAAATCGCCGGGGTATTGGGCATGAAAGTTCTTGCTTACGACCCTTTCATTTCTCCGCAACAGGCCGTCACGCTGGGCGTAATACTGGTAGACGATTTGCCCACCTTGCTGAGACAGGCCCAGGTAGTTTCGATGCACTGCCCGGCTATCTCCGAAACCTACCGTTTGATCAACCGGGAAAGACTTGCCATGATGCAGCCGGGCGCTTTTCTGGTTAATGTCTCACGAGGTTCGCTCATAGATGAAGGCGATTTGCTCAAAGCCCTGGATTCGGGCCACTTGCGCGGGGCGGGCCTGGATGTCTATGACCCCGAACCACCCGACCCAACTAACCCGCTCCTGACCCATCCCCAAACAATTTGTACCTCGCATATCGGTTCGTACACCAGCGCGGGAGTACTTCGTATGCAGGAAATGGCCTGTCAGCAAGT
>JAYSYV010001320.1:0-3318 GCA_043727245.1 Chloroflexota bacterium
ACCCCCAATTTGAATACCAATAATTTCACCATGGAACTGGTAGCTATCCTGTTGCTGGTAATGGTTGGTCGCCTGCTGGAAGGTTCGGCGGCGGCCTTAAATGCGCCCTCCAACCTGGGCTATTTGACCGATACCACGGTAGGAAATGAAAAATTGCGGGTGCGCGTGCTGACCGCTTACGAAGTCGTCACCATCAGCGGCATTGCCCTGGCGATTCCTTTTGGCGGCCTGATTTGGAGCCTGATCGGGCGGGCCGGTTTCTTCGTAGCAGTGGCGGTTTACGCCTTGTGTTACATCGTGATTGCCCTTTGGATGAAAGAAAGCCTGGTCCGCACCCATGCAGCCGGTTCACACGGCTCTATCCGGGAATACAAGCAAATCCTGACCAACAAACGGATTTTCACTTTCGTCCCGGCCTGGCTGGCAATCAACGCCATGATTGGAGCCTGGCTGACCTTGAGCCTGATTCTCCTGGCTTACCCAACCAATATTTGCCGAGTAGCGGTCCAAAAAGTAACCGAGGACATCAAACCGGCGGTCCAGGTTTTCGCCGATAATTACTGCGCCATACACCCCGGCGAGCTAAACGCCGATGCCCGCTTCCCCAACCAGCTTTTACACGGCGGTTTCCTGCCCGCCGAAGCATCTTACATCGTAGGTGGATTTGGCCTGATCTTTATCCTGGGAATGGGCATCTGGACTGTATTCGTGCCTAAAATGCGCCGGACAAGCGTAATGATTTTCTCTCTGGGCGGCCTGTTTGTCAGTTGCGTAACTCTGCTGTTTGTCAATGCCCTGGGTAACAACCCGCTGACTATATCGGATAGCGCCAGGAACGAGCTTTGGTTTTTAGTGCCGATAGCCTTTGTCAGCATAGTGGTCATGAGCGGGTTCACTCCGGCTGCACTGACCCACATGGCGGCTATCTCTGAAACCATTCCCGGCAAGCGCGGCGCAGTCATGGGGCTGTATTCGGTATTGCTGGGTGTAGGCCAGTTGTTCGGGGTCTTTATCGGCGGTCTTTTTGTAGACTGGCAGGGCTTTTCCGGCTTGATGATTTACTCTCTCATCCTGGCAATGGTTGCGCTAGGTAGCGTGATTTATATGCGTTCGCACAACCACGACATTGACGACCATCTTGTTACGGCCAAGTCAGCGAGTCACGCGTAGGAAAGTAGTTACTAACCGGTGATCTGAAAGTGGTTAGAACTTATCTAACGTAGTAGAAAACAAAAAGCCGGGGAAGAAAATTCCCCGGCTTTTTCTATTTTCAAGGTTAAAACCTGCTGACCAAGTTGACTACTGGCTGGCTACTTTCCCTTACGCAGTAGCTTTGCGGAAGACGCTGGCGGCCCAGTAAACGGCTGCAATTGCCAGCACCGTTACCAGTACGAAGCCAATCCAGACCGAGCTATTGCTGAAATCACCAACAAAAAGCGACCGGGTGGCATTGACCACATAGTAGAAGGGACTGATTTTGGCCGCTGCTTGCAGCCAGTCCGGGGCTAAAGTGAGCGGCAGCAAAATGCCCGACAGGAGCAGCAAAGGGGTTACAAAGAAATTGAGCAGTGGTGCGAAAGAATCCTCACTTTTAAGGATTAAACCCACAGCGTAGGACAGGGAAGCCAGGGCTACCCCCATCGGAATGACCAGCACCAGGCTTAAAAGCACTCCCAGGAAATCGGCTTTCAAACCCATGAGGTAAGCTAACGCAAGTAATACAATACACTGCACCAGCAACAGGCAGGCATCCCGTAAAGCGCGGGCTAAAAGCGGAGCCAGGCGGCTTACCGGCGTAACCCGCAACCGTTCGATAATCCCGGCTCTTAAATCGCTTATGATGCTAAAGCCTACAAAAAGTGAGCCAAACATGCCCAGCATTACCACCACGCCAGGCGTAAATCCGGTCAGAGCGTTTGTGCCGGGAGCGCTGCCGGTCATCATTTTATCCAGCAAAGGCGCAAATAGCAGCAAATAACAAATTGGTGTAAACAAACTTACGATAATCCAAACCGGCTGCCGCAAGGTACTTGAAACGTAATTCTTAAAAAGCAGCCAGGTATCGGCTAAAAGTCTCATTTTATGTTCCTCTTAATTAATAATCGGTCCAACGTTTAACGAAATCAGGCGGCTACCTCTCGCAAAGAGCGGCCCGTCTGGCGCAAGAAAACGTCATCGAGGCTGGGCCGGGCCAGAGAAATCGTCTTGATGCCTAACCCTGCGCCATCCAGCACGCGCAATATCTGGGGTAGCGCCTGTTCTCCCCGTTCGACATACAACCGCAACCCATCTTTATCAACCTGGATTTCGCGCACGAAACTTTGCTTGCCGAGTAAAGCCTGGGCCTGCAATATGGCCCCGTTGTGGCTATCCAACCCTACTGTTACCACGTCACCGGCTACCTGGCGCTTGAGTACATCGGGAGTGCCTTCCGCTACAATCGTACCATCATCAATAATGCACAACCGGTCACACAGAGCGTCTGCTTCATCCAGGTAGTGGGTAGTCAAAAAGACGGTAGTCCCCTCGTTGCGAAGCTTGCGGACTTCTTCCCAGAGATGCGCCCGGCTTTGCGGGTCCAGGCCGGTGGTCGGTTCATCCAGGAACAGCAGGGGCGGCTGGTGACACATTCCCAGGGCAATGTCGAGCCGCCGTTTCTGGCCGCCGGAATAAGTTTTGGCGGCTCTATCGGCGAATTCTTCTAATTGAAGGGCTATGATTAGTTCCTGGGTGCGTGTTTTGGCCCTGGCGGCACTCAACCGGTAGAGGCGGGCTTGCAGGACCAGATTTTCGCGCCCGCTTATGGCAATATCAACTCCCCCGGCCTGGCTGACATAACCAATCTTCTCGCGCACTTTGGCCGCTTCTTTAAGCAAGTCGTAACCCACAACGGTGGCTTGCCCGCCGCTTGGCTGCATGAGGGTAGACAACATACGCATGGTGGTGGTTTTGCCTGCCCCGTTTGGGCCGAGAAAACCAAAGATTTCGCCCTGTTCGACTTTCATATCAACGCTTTTAACCGCCTCCACTACACCTCGCCGGGTCTTAAATGATTTGGAAAGGCCCGTTGTTTCGATAATTGCCATAAACTACCTCGTCTTCAAATATATTTACCAATTAAATTAACTGGCAAAACACAATAAAACCAGACAGCTTTTGCATTGTTCCAGGCTGTCAGGTTATACCTTCCGTTTGCTTATTTGTCTGTAGAACTTTTGATCAACCAAATAGATTTTAGCATAGAATAGTAATTTGTCAATATATTCAATAAAAATATTAAAGAACTTAATTGTTTAGATAGTTGTATTTGAAAACTAT
>JAYSYV010001321.1:0-10039 GCA_043727245.1 Chloroflexota bacterium
GCTCCAGTTGTAGCCTGCCCTGTGGTAGTAATAGCTGGGGCAATTGTAGTAGCTGGAGGAGCTGAACCGGTAGGCAGCGGACTGCCGCCCTCCTGGCTCTGTCCGCAGGCGTTCAGCAACATCGCCAGCACAATCAACCGGGTCATTAAGTTGGCCCAACCCTGAATTCTATTCAACCTATTCCTCCTCATTTGCACAGTTCAAAGTTCCAGGTTCCAACTTTATTGCGGGTCTCCCATCATAAATCAGGCATTATATTTCCTTCGTGAAGGGCTGATAGGTCCAGGTATAGCGCCAGGCAATTCCCGCTTAACCCGGAGGAGCAGCAACCTCGAACCTAACGCTACCGGGTGGCTGAATTCGAATGTTTTAGCGGACATTAGACGGTTGATTTAGCTATATTGCCCTTCAGTTAGCTTATCCCTCAGACTAGTTGCTGGGAAGTTATCAACACCAAAATATCTCTAGAGTTAGATCGAAATTTTATTACGGTATTCTTTGGGTGAGAGTCCCGTCTGAGCGCGAAAAATGCGGCTAAAATAAGCCGGATCATTAAACCCAATCCGGGAGGCTACTTCGGTAATACTCAGACTTGTAATTTCAAGTAACCGTTTGGCCTCTTTAATCCGGTAGCGGTTAAGGTATTCCCAGGGCGTAATTTTCAACTCCTGGCGAAAATTTTTCTCCAGGATATTTTTACTGCTGCCAATTTCTTGAGCAATTTCTTGAATTGAGAGCGAGCGAGTGTAATTGGTTTGGAGGTAGGCGACAGCACGTTTGACCAGCTTACTATTATATTGCGGTAAAAAGGCTGTACCAACTTCAGCCTGTTGTAAATACCTGACTGTTTCATCTGGGTGCAAGATGTCCTTGCTATGAAGGGCCACGCGTGCAAAGTCCAGGCGTGCGATGTGTTCATATGAAAGAACTTTGCCACTGACGACCAGCACTGGCACATTATGGGTGGGTGGGTTAGTGCGCAACCATGCCACCACGTCACTACCATCAACTTCCGGCATTACCAGGTCAACTATAACCAGGTCGGGTACCAGCTCTTTTAATAAAGCCAGCGCCTTCTGACCACTCTCGGCCCGGTGAATTGTCATACCGGGTAGGGCAACTTTTACCATTTGCTGATACAAATCCAGACTCACAGTATCATCGTCAATTATTAAAACCCCGTCCCCGATCTGATTTAGCCGTAAAACTTCAAGCAGCGTTTGTAACGTCTGGCCGCTAAAAGGCTTTAGCAAAATGTTAGTAGTACCGATCAGGTTGCCATCACCGGATTTTGAAAATGAAATTTCACTATATAGCATAAGAGGTAGCTGGGCGAACTGGGGAGTAGTGCGTAAGTAATCCATAACTAACCAATCATTTTCCAGAGCGGTAGCGCTATCCCAGGCCAGGATTGACGGGTCCAATTTAAACAACTGCTCACGAACCTCAGCCGGACGAAGTTGGTAGAGGCGCATATTGTCCTGGCGGCCTAACAGCTTAACTTCAGGTGGCAGTTCCGGGCGATTTGAAATACATACCAGATTAAGTTGGGGCTGGCTTTGAAGGATGGCCGGTGGGGGCATTATTAATTGCTTGCCGCTCAGGTTAGGTAGCGGTAGATAGACATGGAAAGTGCTGCCTTTAGTGGGTTTACTTTCGACGGTTATGTAGCCCTGGTGCAAGATAACCAGGCGGCGTGAGATAGTTAGACCCAGACCAATCCCGCCGGAATGCCGGTCAGAATTTTTGCCAACCATAAATGGCTCAAAAATTTGCTCTTGCTGCTCTGGAGCGATTCCGCTCCCGGTATCTTCAACCCAGATATGCACGAAAGGGGGTTGAAGCTCCACACCGAGTGTAATATGACCGTGCCGCGTGAATTTATGGGCATTTGAAAGTAAGTTTAGCAGTATTTGGCGCAGCCGTAACGGATCAGCTTGCAGCAGAGGTAAGTGAGGCGGAGTTACAAATTGCCATTTAACTGGCTCTCTACCTTCACTAATATCGGCTTTACTCATACTTGCACTACTATGGAAAATTTCTTCCAGAAAGGGTTTGACATCTATAAGCTCAGGTGATATTTCCAGCTCGTCAATTTCAGCCCGCGAAAGGTCAAGCAAGTCGTTAATTAAACGTACCAGATATTCCCCGCTGTGATAAACATGACCCAGGTCATTGATAAGTTCGGCTGGTAATTGGGTTCCGTAGGAGTTTGGCACACTAAGGGCTGATTTAGTGTAGCCAAGAATAATATTAAGCGGAGTCCTTAACTCGTGACTGACGGTAGCCAGGAGCCGGGTTTTGAGTTTATCGGCTTTTTCGGCTATTCCTCGCGCAATCACGGCCTCGTTATATAATTCGGAGTTGCAGAGCGCCAGCGCCAGTTGGTCGGCTAGAAGTTGCAAACCCATGAGTTGTTCGCGGCTATGACTTGATACATAGTCCCGTTGTAAATCCAGTATACCCAGTACTTTTTCGCCCACCCGCACCGGCAATACCACCCGCGAGCGCAATTTAGGCCAGCGAGGGTCGGGTTGGAAATGCGGGTTGTTGTGCATATCGACTACAACTAATAATTCTACCTTCTTTAGCACCTGGGCCAGTATTTCCCCGGCATTATCAGCATCATCGAGCGTAATTTTTTCTGGAAACTGATTTGAAGTTACTGGCCCATCCAGCACTAGAGCCTTATCCGTTTCAGACCATAGATGCAGGTGAACCCGGTCATAGTTATAGTTACTGCGTAACAAATTTACAATAGTCCGGTTAAGTTGGTGGCGGTTCGTAACCGCGCCAAGCTGGCGGTTAATTGCCAGACCGGTTACCAACTGCGTCATGTGTAAATGTTCACGCTGTTGATTAACTTTAATCAGATAGTCGGGCATTTCAGCGATTTCAATTAGCTTCCTGGCGGCTACTTCGATCACATTTTGAGCGGTAATCAGGCGCGATTCGTAGTTATAATGTAAAGGTATAGATTTTCCTGAAGCAGCCCGCAAAGCCAGTTCAACCACCTGCTTACCAATATTTATAGTTGAATGCTCTATCGTAGCGGTCATTCTAGCTTCCGCAATAGCCGCCAGGGCCTGGGGATCGCCATTGTTGCCCACAATCAGAGTATGTGGTGTTAGCCAGCCTATTTGCTCTGCCGCTGCTCTCCCCGCCAGCGCCAGGGTATCGGATAAACCAAAAATAACATCAGGGGGCGCTTTCAGCTTTTGCAGGCCGGCTAAAATTTCAGGATAAGCCCAGTCAAAACTCCAGGAAGTTGGCATATGGGTTACTTTAATCGCTCCATAGGGCGCAAGCGTCTCAAAAATAGCACGTATGAGATTGCGTCCATCTTCACCGACACCGTCCCTGCCGCCCATATCCAGGGTCATGCCGCCAATAACCAGCACTGTACCCTGGCCCTGCATCTTTTCTGCAAGATATTTAGACATTAACTGGCCGCTATCATACAAACCAAGCGGAGAGACCAGGCGGGGATTCTCACCGATTTGCTTGAAGGAATCTAAATGCTCTACCAATGCAATAATTGGGATGTTTTGATCCAGAATAAGCTTAATTAAAGGCTCCGGCAGATCCAGCATAATAAATGCATCAATTTCCTCGGCCAGCAGTTCTTCCAACAGATCCGGGTAAGCCGCCTCTGGAAGGTTCAAGTTATTAATTACGAATGAAATTAAGTCAAGCCCTGCTTTATGGGCCTGCTGCTCAATTGCCATTCTTACCTGTATCCAAAACGGATCGCTTGGTATAAGTTGGACTCCAATGCGGAATTTTCGTGTCACGTTGGTTTCACTCTCTAATCTTAATAAATTTAGTAGTACATTTATTTATATGCTAGAAAGGGTAATTTTCCCTGGATATATATTTAGCACATAAATGAGCTTTTCCATAGCGCTTCAGGTAATTATCTACGAATAAGGTGCTTTTGTCCAAGAATAAAGTGCTTTTGTCCAAGACGAAACTAATAAAACTGCTTACAATATAAGTTATCCGGGAACTAAACCGTGAACTTTGTTAAGGTCTAACGCGAATCGGCATTTTTCTAAATCTGTTCGTCCAAAACCTATTTTCGTTGTATTTAATAAAGTTCACTAAAATTAGTATTCTCAATCGAAAAAATGCATATACACATATCATTTTTTAGAAATAGAGCAGCTTTGCTGGCCTGTAGTGGTAAATGAAAGACAGCCGAGCTGAATTTTAGAAGTTATTGCTGCTACTAACCGGTGGCATCATACGTGGAGTAGGTTGGAAAGTGCTAACTATGCCGATCAGGACTAATCAGCAATCAGAAGGAGAGTCTGGGCCTGGGTCATCCTCGACAATACTGCTTGTCGAAGATGACCAGCCCACCCGAGAATTGTACCAGCGAGAACTGAGTCGTGAGTTTCAAGTTCTTGCGTGCGCCAGCGAAAGTGAAGCCTTAAAGCTACTACACAGACACTCAGTTAGCGCCATTATTCTTGAACCGGCTCTACAAAATCAGCAGGGCTGGTCTTTTTTAGCAACGCTGCACGACTTAACACAAACCCGCAGCACTCCGATCATTGTATGCAGCACTCAGGATGAGCGGCGACGGGGTTTGAAGCTGGGGGCAACATTATATCTTATCAAGCCGGTTTTACCAAATGTTCTGCTCGAGGTACTTCACCGGGCTATTAATAGCCCCATCCGAACCTGACAAACTGGCTGTTTGCTAAGTTCCAACTAATAACTACTCTCTACGCAGTAACTTATTCCAGGGGTTTGACCGGTAACTAACATTTAGTTTTGCCGGATGAAACCGTTGACAATTACCAGATATTGAAATGTCCGATTAGCCAATCCGTTCGTCAGTTGTTGTTGTTTCTTTCGGTCATTTGAAGTCTGTTAAGTGAAATAAAGTGCTATAGCAAGTGGAAAGCACTTCGACAATGTAATGTCATATATCTCAAAGGAGGAGAATCAGTGACTATCAATTCGTACAAACGCATTACACTGCTGGTTGTAATGATGCTTATCACCACGGCTCTGGCAGCCTGTGGTGATAATACTAATACCGTAGCACCCGCCGCAACAACTGCTGCCGTTGCTACAACTGCTGCCGTTGCTACAACTGCCGCCGTTGCTACAACTGCTGCCGTTGCTACAACTGCTGCCGTTGCTACAACTGCCGCCGTTGCTACAACTGCTGCTGCTACAACTGCTGCTGCTACAACTGCTGCCGTTGCTACAACTGCCGTTGCTACAACTGCTGCTGCCACGACTGCTGCTGCCACGACTGCTGCTGCTACTCCTAAACCTGCCGCTTCCAAAGAGGGTACCCTGACTATCTGGTTGGACTCCAACCGGCGCAAGGCTCTTGACCCGCTTATCAAGGACTTCATTACCAAAAATAATATCCAGGTTAATCTGCAAGAGCTGGATTTCGGCGGCATCCGCGACCAGCTTAAACTGGCTGGCCCAGCCGGACAAGGCCCGGATATTATCATTGGTGCCAACGACTGGTTGGGTGAATTGGTCGCCAATGGTCTGATAGACCCCATTGACCTGGGTGCTAAAGCCAGCAAGTTCGATCCGGTCTCCACCAAAGCTTTTACCTATGACGGCAAGACCTATGGTTTACCTTACGCGACTGAAGCTATTGCCCTGGTTTACAATAAAGATTTGGTGCCGACTGCTCCCAAAACCTGGGACGAGTTGAAGACTGTCTCCAAGAAGCTCCAGGATGATAAGAAGGTTGACCAGGGGTTTACCCTGCAACAGGGCGACCCCTATCATACCTACCCGATCTTTACAGGCTTTGGCGGCTATGTCTTTGCGAAAAATGCGGACGGCACCTACAATCCTAAAGACTTAGGGCTGGACAGTGCTGGGGGCAAGGCCGCCGCCGCCGAACTCGACAGCATGATTAAGGCCGGTCTTTTGAAGAAAGACGTTACCGGCGACATTGCTAAAGATAATTTTATCAAAGGCAAGACAGCCATGATTTTCACCGGTCCCTGGAACATCAAAGACTTCCAGGCGGCCAAAGTTAACTTTGCCGTAGCCAATATCCCGACCATGAAGGAGACAGCTCGCCCCTTCGTCGGCTCACAGGGTTTCATGCTCAGTGCTTTTGGCAAGAACAAGTTACTAGCCAAAACTTTCCTGACCGACTTCCTGGCTACTGACGAAACTATGAAAGCCATCTACACGGCTGACCCGCGCTTCCCGGCCTGGACAGCAGTACAGGAGGGGGTAGATCCCCTTGTTAAAGCCTTCGGCGAGTCGGCTAAGACCGGCGACCCGCTCCCGGCCATTCCCCAGATGGCGGGGGTCTGGGATAGCTGGACCAAAGCGCTTAACCTGATATACCAGCAGCAACTGGCACCTGATAAGGCCATAAGCGATGCTGCCACCGCTATCAGGGAAAAAATCAAGTAACAACCATAGTCCAGCCCCCAGTCTGGCCTCTCCCGCCTGTTCATCAATATTAAGAACGGGCGGGAGGAAAGACTGGGGGCTGGGCATTTAACCTCTTCTTTCATCAAAAGCAAAAATCAGTAATTAATAGCTTCTAATAAGGCGGTGACCAATGAAGCAAACGCAATCAGAGAATAGATTGAGTAGCAGTCCTGGCCCCGGTAATTCTGGCAGTGGTAAAGGAGCCGGTGGCACGAAGGGTGACGCCCGGCAAGGCTCTTTTTCCATAGCCGATTGGGGCTTGCGGCTTTTCGGGCTGGCTTTTATAGATGGCATCGCCATCTGGTTTGCCCTGACCCTCATCAGCAATAATATCCCTATCGCGGCTATTCTGCTCTTGCTGATTACCGCGCTGGTTAACTATATCTTCCTGTCCAACCGGCTCTACCCGGTCCGTTGGCTGACACCGGGCTTGTTGATGCTGATCCTGATGGTGGTCTACCCGCTGGGCTATAACGTTTACATCTCTTTCACCAACTACAGCAGTGGTCACACCCTCAGCCGAGAACAGGCTGTTTCGCAGCTAAAACAGCAAACCTTCCAGCCCAAGAATGCCGCTAATTATACCTGGACCGCTTACCGCAATCCGTCCGGCAAATATAAGATCATTTTGCAGAACAAGGAACAGGGCAAGAGCTTCCTGGGCGATGAAAACAGCCTTCAACCTTACACTGCGCCCGACACACTGCCCAACAGCATTGACGACTACCAGAAACTTACTCCTTTCCAGGCTGCCGCCGCCGGAGACCAGTTAGCCAAGCTTAACCTCAAAAACGAAAATGTGGCTATTCAAATTACCTCTTCAACGGCTGCCCAGGAACTGACCAGCAAGTACAGCTATGACGCAACCTCAGGCAAACTGACCGACCTGGAAACTAATAATGTTTACAACTCGCTCAAAGGTACTTTTACAACCTCGGATGGTAAAACTCTCAGCCCTGGTTTTACGGAAGTGGTGGGCCTGGAGAATTACAGTAAAGTTTTCTCCGATAACAATATCACCGGCCCATTTATA
Source organism: Chloroflexota bacterium (assembly GCA_043727245.1). Lineage (GTDB taxonomy): Bacteria > Chloroflexota > Chloroflexia > Chloroheliales > Chloroheliaceae > 54-19. Next base: position 7,472 of record JAYSYV010001321.1, read on the forward strand.
GGGGTCTTTATCTGGACCTTCATTTTCGCCGGACTTAGCGTGTTGCTGACTTTTACAGTCGGCATAATTATGGCGTTGGTTCTTAACGATGAACACTTACCTTTTAGAACCCTGTTCCGGCTGCTGTTGTTTATCCCGTACACTATACCGGCTTTTATCAGTTCTCTCATCTGGGCGGGCTTGTTCAGCATTATCGGGCCGGTCGGTGGTATTTCCAAAGATTTGTTCGGGCAGGGCTTTAGCTGGTTCTCCGATGCCAATGCCGCCAAAACGATGCTGCTGTTTGTCAACACCTGGTTGGGCTACCCCTATATGATGCTGATCTGCCTGGGTGCTTTGCAATCCATCCCGACCGATATTTATGAGGCGGCGACGATTGATGGCGCAAACCGGGTCCAAAAGTTCTGGGCGCTGACTTTACCCCTGCTTTTGGTATCAATAGGGCCACTTTTGATCGGCTCGTTCGCTTTCAACTTCAATAACTTCGGTATTATCCAATTAATGACCCAGGGTGGGCCGGATGACCCAGGCACTACTACCCCGGCTGGTAAAACCGACATCTTGATCTCGTACACGTACCGGCTGGCTTTCGCCAGCGGCAAGGGTACTGACCTGGGTCTGGCGGCGACTATTTCGCTGTTCATCTTCCTGATCATTGCCGGTATTACGACCTTTAGCTTCCGATATACCAAGCAATTAGAGGAGGTTATGAACTAATGGCTAATAACGTAAACGTCAAGCCGGTAGCCAGGACGGCTGCGAGAAGCCGTTTCGGTTCCGGCACGAACAGCGGGGCCAACCGGCTCAACATCATTTTCAAGCTATTGGTTGCCATCTTTGCCTGTATAATCGCGCTCTACCCGATAGTGTACGTTATATCGGCCTCCTTTAGCCCGACCAACTCAATCACTGATCTGGTGCCATCCAACCCAACTCTCAATAATTATAATAAATTGTTGAATGATCCACAGTATCCGGTGCTGCTGTGGATGTTTAACTCGTTCAAAGTCGCCACACTCAGTACCCTTTTAACGCTGGTCCTGACCACCCTGGCGGCCTATGCCTTCAGCCGCCTGCGCTTCAGGGGCCGGCGTCAGGGCCTCTTGTTGATACTACTGATCCAGCTATTCCCTAACACGCTGGCGATTGTCAGCTTATATCTGCTGCTGGTGCAAATCGGCGACCTGATTCCCTGGCTGGGCCTGAACTCGCATGGGGGTTTGATATTGGTGTATTCCGGTGGTGCGTTGGGCTTCAACACCTGGCTCATGAAGGGGTTTTTTGACACTATCCCTAAAGACCTGGACGAGTCGGGGGTAGTGGATGGGGCAAGCCCTACCCAGATCTTTTTGCAGATATTGCTGCCGCTGATCCGTCCGATTCTGGCGGTGATCGCTATCCTGTCCTTCATCGGTGTTTATGCTGACTTTTTGCTGGCAAAGGTGCTGCTAACCACCAAGGATAATTACACGCTGGCAGTCGGATTAAACCTGCTGCTAGGGGAGAGCGGCGGTCAGCGGGCCTCGAACTGGGGCATCTTCGCGGCGGCAGCTTTGATCGGCGCTTTGCCGATAGTTATAATTTTCCTGATCTTGCAAAAGCAACTGGTTGGTGGTTTGACTACCGGGGCGGTGAAAGGTTAGCCGGTAGCCTGGCAGTATCAATGAGGAGTTGCAGTTTATGCAATATCTACTGTAACTATACCAACTAATACTTTTAAATGAACACACTGTAGGCGGCACAGAGGCATTGAGCGCGACCATGCCACTGTGCGGGTTTTATAGATGGAGCTAGAATTCTGTATGTCTCATAATAAAGAATATGTAAGTCTGCTTAGTGCCCGGCAATTACGCGGTGGTAATATGCCCCATGTTCCACCGCCAGCCTCGCCTGTTTCGGAAGTGGTTCGGCTTGAATTGGAAGCTCCGCCGCATAGTTACCCTGAGGCCATCTTTACAGACCCACGCCGGGAACATGGTTGGCGAGTAGCCCTGGATCCGGTTCAAGCCGGTAGCAATCTCTGGCAAACTTCAATCCTTTTACCCCAGGAACCAACCATTTTATCCTATCATTTTATGTTGGCCGGTGGCACAAAAATCCAGGAACATCGCCAGAAAGAAGGCGTAGTTAAACCTTTATTTGGAGTATGGGAAGACCAGGATTTTAAGATAGCAGTATACAACCCTAAAGGTAATCCACCGGCCTGGATAGCAGGGCAAGTATTTTACCAGATTTTCCCTGATCGTTTTGCCCAAGGGAACCCTGATGGGCTTCTTAAAGGACCGAAAAGTACTTACCAATACGAAGTTTTAGCTAAAAACTGGGATGATTTACCAGAAAGGCCTCCCAAAAGCCGCGATTTCTTCGGTGGCGATTTGCGCGGAGTGATTAATAAGCTGGACTATCTGGAAGAGTTGGGTATTACCTGTATTTACTTCACGCCCATTTTTGATTCGCCCACCAATCACCGCTATGATGCCAACGATTACTTCAAGGTCGATCCACGCCTGGGAACCGCTACCGATTTGCAAGAGCTTATCGAAAAGGCCAGGGCTAAAGGCATAAGGG
>JAYSYV010001322.1:0-3316 GCA_043727245.1 Chloroflexota bacterium
CGGACCCTGGAAGAAATTCGAGCCGGGATGAGCCAGGTCGCGGAAGGGGTCTTTACTACGGCTGCGGCCCGCCGTATGGCCGAGCGCTATAACCTGGAAATGCCGATTACCGAGCAGATGTACCAGGTCTTGTTTGAAAATAAGCCGACTACACGGGCTATTTACGACCTGATGAGCCGCGAACCAACTCGCGAGTTATACGGTTTCAAGATTTAGAATAGAAGTCAGGAAATAGTGTAGACCTGAACGGGTAACAGATTTTAGCAAGAGTTCAAGTTGTTACTTGCTAAGAATTGACCTGAAAGATTAGATTTTTAGGGCAGGAGAAATCAATTCTATCAGGTGAACTACGTACCGGCCCTGGAAAGTTACGGCCAGGTGGCCGCCATCCCAGATTTCGGCGCTAAGTTCCAGGCGAGCTTTACCTTTTATCCGCAGCATATTTTCAAAGCGGCCTATCTGAGCAGACTCCGGCTTGTGGCAAGTGGCTACAAAGTCGGTAGCGACCGGCTGCAAATACTTTACCTGGCTGTCCTGGATAACGATTTTAGCGCCAATCTCGGCTTCTTTCAGGATTAGCCAGACCAGCCCCCAGCCCGAAAGAGTCAGCAGGGCGTTAAGGCTACCGGCAAAAGCGGTATCTTTATGGTTAATGTTCGGTTCTAAGGGCGCTTTCAGGCGCAAAATCTGCCCATTATAACTTTCGACTGTCAGGCCGAGCGACTGAGTTATAGGAATCTCGTGGTGAAGCGTAGCCTCTAAATCCTGGATTTGTTCATGCATTAGATTTTATCTTTTGCTTTATACATTTAATAATTTCATTCATAATTTCCATCTTTTATTCACTAAACTATGCAATGGCAGAGAATATTATAATACCGTAACTATTCCCCTTTCAATGACTTTATTTATTGTAACAGGTTGGTTTTGAGCCGGAAAGACGGGAACTCATCCCACCTTAAAGAACTATGACCCAAATTGCTATATAATTAGCCTTGAGCAAGGTTAATCAATCGGGGGAGTCCCGATGTAGTACACAGGAATTATATTTTGAAAGAAAGAGCTTTACCAGTAAATTCTTTAAACCGAAACGGTTTTACTTCAACCCAGGAAACTAATTCAGACCTGACAAAGGGGCATGTGAGCCGCCGCAAATTTCTACAGGCAACCGGCCTGACCGTCATTGCTACCGGGTTGGGGAGTCTGTTGGTGGCCTGTGGCGAAGAAGCTACCGCTACCACCACTCCACCCACTTCAAGTACGACTACCGCCGCCCAGATTGTTCCCGGTATAGCAAGCCCCACTTTAGGCAGCACTACCGCCGCCAGCGCCAGCCCGACCCCGGCAGCTACCACCGCCGCTGCTACTACGGCTGCTGCAGCCACTACCAGCGTCCCGACTACCGTCGCAACCACTACCAGCGCTCCAACTACCGCTGCGTCTACGGCAGCTAATCCCTTAGATACGGCCAAACTTTTCTTGAGCAACTGGGAAACCGAAAAATATGCCGACATGTATGCCTTGCTTTCGATTGGCGCAAAAAGCACCATCGCGCAGGACAAGTTCGTGCAGCGCTACCCTGCCATCAAGGCCGAAGCGACCATTGCGGCGGTAAAGACCGAAATTGCTTCGACCACACCCCTGTTAAATGCCCAATCCAAGTACGCCGTACCTTTCAAAGCTTCTTTTAAAACAACTCGCGTGGGCGACTTCAGCCAGGACAACACCCTGAACCTGGTGCTGGAAAGCGGAAGTTGGAAGGTAGATTGGACCCCGGCTGCTATCTTTAAGGAACTGGATAATACCACTTACCTGGTCCGGTTGGTCCCCACCCGGTCCAACCGGGGTGAAATCATCGGGCGGGATAATTCACCGCTGACTGCCCCAGCTAAATTGTTCCAGGTTTACGTAGTGCCAGGCCAGATAAAAGACGAGAACAAGTTGCTGGCGGTACTCAGTAGCGTATTGGCAATGGACCCGCTCAAAATAAAGGCTCTTTACAAAGATGGGCAACCTGAATGGAGAATGCCGATTACTGACCTGCCTGGCAATACCCCGGCGGATAAAATCAACGGTCTAAAAGCGGTTGAAGGAGTTGGGGTGGACGAGGCCGCTACCAGAGGTTATCCCCAGAATTATTCGGCCAGCCAGATAGTCGGCTATATCAGCGCCATTAGCGCCGCTGAATTAAAAGACGTGGCAGCCAAAGGTTACACCGAAGATGATGCCATCGGGAAAACGGGCGTGGAGCAGTGGGGCGAAGAAATCCTGGCCGGAACCTTCGGCGGTAAATTGACCGTAATCCGGCAAGATGGTACGACTGTTGCCAGTATGGCCGAGAAACCAGCCGGTCCGGCGGCTAACCTGATTTTGAACCTGGACATGAGTATCCAGAAGAAAGCCGAAACGGCCCTGGGTGCGCGAAACGGCAGCATCGTGGTGATGGACCCCAATAACGGGGCGGTCCTGGCCCTGGCAAACTTCCCCGGCTATGACCCCAATGTGTTCATCAGAGGTCTGACCGCCGAGCAATACAAAATCCTGAATGACGACCCTCGCGCTCCCTTCAAGAACCGGGCAGTCAACGGACAATTGCCGGTCGGCTCTACCTTCAAAGTCATAACCACGGCGGCGGCCCTGGAAAAAGGCGGGGTCAATATGCAGACAACCTTTAACTGTACCGGCCACTGGACTGGCCTGGGCGAAGCTAACGCCAAAGATTGTTACCTCAAAACCGGCCACGGCAGAATTACCCTCTACGAAGCGTTGGTCCAATCCTGCGATTTTGTCTATTACGAACTGGGTAAGAAACTGGACCAAATGGACTCGAATATAATTCCGACCATGGCGAAAGCCTTTGGGTTAGGTAGTTCCACCGGGCTGCTGGGCCTGTACGACTCTGCCGGGCAGGTTCCCGACCCCCAGTGGAAGCAGACCAAAATCGGCCAGCCCTGGGTTCCAGGTGATGGGGTAAACCTGGCTATCGGGCAGGGTTACATGCTGGCCTCGCCAGTGCAGATGGCGGTGGTCTATGCGGCCCTGGCGATGGGCGGAAATATTCCAGTTCCGCGCCTGGTCGAACGAGCCGAGAGCAGCAATGCCACCGCCAATAAAGCTTTCCCGGCAGCCACTAAAGGTAAATTGCCGGTTAGCGATGCCAATATCGCCGAAATCCGCAGAGCTTTGCTGGGTGTTACCCAGGGAGCGTTAGGGACTGCCCGGAATTATTTCGCCGGTTACAGAGTAGCGGTCGCGGGGAAGACCGGCACAGCCGAGAGTGGCGTGGAAGACCCTCATGCCTGGTTTTGCTGCTACG
>JAYSYV010001323.1:0-3305 GCA_043727245.1 Chloroflexota bacterium
AAAAGCGCCCTGGAAAACTCGCTGGGCCTGGTGGCCGAGCTTTTAGGCTTGAAAACTGGCTGGGTCTGGCTGCTGGACGAAGCTAACAACGAACCTTACCTGGCCGCCTCCCGCATGCTGCCGCCTTTCCTGACCGACCGGCCCTCGCGGATGCGCGGCAAAAACTGCGAATGCCTGCGGACTTTCCTGGCAGGCGATATGACCGGCGCGGCCAACGTCAATGTGCTGGAATGCAGCCGCTTGTACGGCGAAATAGACGGCGCGGACGGTCTGCACTATCACGCCTCTATCCCGATTTACGCCCACGATAGGCCGCTGGGTATAATGAATGTTGCCAGCACCGATTGGCGCGGCCTCGACCCAGACGACCTACAACTGCTCTACACTATCGGCTATCAGGTCGGGGTGGCGATTGAACGAGCCAGGCTGTTCGACCAGACTTTGCGGCTGGCGACAACCGAGGAACGCAACCGACTGGCCCGCGAAATTCACGATACTATCGCCCAGGGCATGGCCGCCGCTATTTTGAACCTGGAAAGCGCCGATGTCCTTCTGGATGATACCGACCCGGCCCGCCAGGCCAAAGGCCGGGACAAGCTCCGTAAAGCCCTGAACCTGACCCGCTCTAACCTGGAAGAAGCCCGGCGGTCGGTGCTGGACTTGCGGGCCGCCCCGCTCCAGGAAAAACCGCTGGCCGAAGCTCTGATAGCCCTGGTAGAAGATTTCGGGACGGAAACGGGCCTGAAAGTTCATTTCGAGCTGGTCCCAGGTACGGTCAGCAACCGGCGTTACCCGGCCCGAACCGAAGCGGGGGTCTACCGGGTGGCCCAGGAAGCCCTTACCAATATCCAGAAACACGCCCAGGCCCACAAGGTTCGGCTAACTTTTCAGACCGAATTGGTCAACGGTGGCGAGGCTATGACCCTGACGGTGGAAGACGATGGAAAAGGCTTTGACCCGGCCCAACTAGCTAAAACTCAGTCTGATCCCGCTGGAGATAACCCCTCCCGCCGGGGCCACTTCGGATTGATCGGGATGAACGAACGGGCGCACCTGCTGAACGGCAATCTCGCTATTACCAGTTGCCCCGGTGGCGGCACTAACATTGAATTTACCGTACCGATAAGCTGATAAACTACTAAATTAGAAAAAGCTGCCTTTAAAATATAAAGTATGACTACAACCATTAAAATTTTAATTGTGGACGACCACCCGGTAGTGCGGGACGGTTTGAATGCCGTCCTGGAAACGCAGACGGATTTTGAGGTGGTAGGCGAAGCCGGGGACGGTCAGGAAGCGGTAGCACAGGTCGAAAAACTGCGTCCTGATGTCGTTTTGCTCGACCTTGATATGCCGGTGCTGGACGGGTTGGGAGCTTTGCAGCAAATTATGCGACAGTGGCCGAGGACCAAAGTAATAATCTTTACGGTCTTCGATACCGACGAGCGGATTTTAACGGCGGTCCAATCAGGGGCGCAGGGTTATTTGCTTAAAGGTGACGCTCCCCGCAACGAAATCTTCCGAGCAGTCAGGACCGTTTACGAAGGAGGAGCTTTGTTGCAGCCGGTCGTAACCGGAAAGCTCCTGCGCCAGGTTCAAATCCAGACCAACCCGCCCATACCCGACCAATCCGGCGTGGAAGACCTGACCGAACGCGAACAAGATGTATTGGAGTTAATCGGACAGGGCATGGCGAACAAAGAAATCGCCCAACGGCTGTTCATCAGCGAACGGACCGTCAAGTTTCACGTCAGCGCCATTCTCGCCAAACTGGGGGCAGGCAACCGCACTGAAGCCACCCGCATAGCCGCCCAGCGCGGCCTGATTAAACTCTGATTTCGTGAAACAATGCACGATGTTCTACGCATTTTCCCCCGCTGCCTTGCGTAAGCGGTTCATAATGGCCCGGCCCAAACCCTTTTCTTCGACGCTTTCAACAAAAATAGCGTTCAAGCCTTGCCGGTCACATTCTCTAAAAAAAGAGAAAAGTGCTTTAGCATAATCCTCAAAATTCCGGACTACTGTCTGAGAGGCTGGCGCAAAAGCCGGTGGGGTCAGACCGATGTAACCGGCCCGGTCCGTCAGCAAAGCAGGAACTTCGCCCGGTTCAACTAAATAAACCCTGGCTTTGGGCGCATAATGCCGGTACTTCATACCGGGCGTAATCTCGCTAACTAACTTCAGGTTGGTTTCAATTTCTGGCACTACCTGGCGTAATTGCTCCAGGGTTATCGCACCTGGCCGCAGCAAGACCGGGACTGGACCGCTGCCGTCAACTATCGTTGATTCTAGGCCAAAGACCGCTTCTGGCCCAGTAAGAATCGCGCCAACCCGGCCATCCATATCTTCCAGGCAATCCTGCCAGCGGGTCGGGCTGGGTCGTCCCGATAGATTGGCCGAGGGAGCCGCTACCGGGCGGTTGGCTAACTTTAGGAACTGCCGCGACAGTTCGAGCGAAGGCATTCGCAGACAAACTTTAGAGCTACCCGCCGTAGTTATATCGGGAATTATCGGGCGCTTGGGCAAGAGCAATGAAAACGGGCCGGGGAAAAATTCCCGGATAAGCTGGCGAGCGTAGTCCGGCAGGTTGAAGGCCAGTTCGTCCACCTGTCCGATGTCCCAGATATGGACAATCAGCGGGTTATCCGCCGGGCGCTGTTTGGCGGCATAGATAGCCATTACGGCTGCCGGGTTGGTCGCATCGGCCCCCAGGCCGTAGACCGTTTCGGTGGGGAAAATCACGGTTTGCCCGGCCTGTATTAACGCCGCCGCTTCTTCAAGGTGGTCAGTAATCAAAGTTTTCATAATGAAGAAAAAGGTAAGATCAGAGTAATTTCAAGTTATCCAGAATTTCACTGGCGTAAATCAATGCTGTGTGAGCGTTAGTTTCTAAATTGTTAAATGTTTCCTCGTAATCAGCATCGTTACGGTCCTGTCTGAGAGCATCGAGATTAGCGTAGATAGATTTGCCCAGATGGCTTTTGTTTCTAATTTTGGCTATTTCTCTAATTCTATTCCGAATATATTTATGAACTCTGTAGTCGGTTGGAACGTTAGCATCTTGAACAGAGTGAATCAAATAATGCTTAACTTTCAAGAAAACACCATAATAAGCCCGGCTTATACAAGCACGTAACTCGGCCTCTCTCATAGCGATATGAGGATTGTTTGAGGGAAAATCAAAAAGATCATTTGCAACCTCAACAAACCCTTCACCATCAAAGCTCATCTGTATCTTAACGTTAGGGCTAGTTTATCTTCACTTGCTTCCGAAGCATCAAACCACCAATCTTGTCTCAGTTGCT
>JAYSYV010001324.1:0-3300 GCA_043727245.1 Chloroflexota bacterium
CAGGTATTCCGGCCCGCTATGTTTCAGGCCATCTACTGGGTGAGGGCGGCTCCCACGCCTGGGTCGAGGCTTTGCTGCCTTCTCCGACCGCTACTGGTATGCTGGAAGCGGTGGCTTTTGACCCGACCAATCACTGCCGGACCGGATTGCGCCATATTACGGTCGCTGTTGGCCGGGATTACTATGATGTTTCGCCAACTTCGGGCCACTTTGACGCTCCCTACAATGGACGTTTGCAGTCCAACAAACGAGCGGGCTTGATCCTGGTTGAATATTTCGGCGGTAAGCAAATTACCGTTGACGATAGTAATGTTGTGCTGCTGGAAGAAATCCGACGAAGCGCTTAGGGTGTTCGTGGTTTGGTAAAATTTTATTTAGTTCGTCACGTCATAATTAATGAATAAAAGCGGATAAGTTATGACCCCATTGACCCGCACTTCCCAGTGAAGATGCGGCCCGTTGGAACGTCCGGTAGTGCCAACCCTGGCAATTATCTGGCCCTTTTTTACCATATCGCCCGGCTTAACCGTGTAGGAATTGAGGTGATAATAATAGCTGGTCAGGCCGACCCCGTGGTCAATGGCAACCGCATTACCGCGTACCAGCATGTTGTCGGCGGTGTAGATCACTTTCCCATCGGCAGGGGCATAAACTGGCGCTCCCAGCGGCATACCGTAATCTATACCACCGTGAATATATTTGTAATCGGTGCTATCTCCATAAGCTCGTTTCTCGGCAAATTCGGTGGTGATTTCGCCCGAACCCGGCAAGACCCATTTGCCCGTGAAAAGAAAATTGGGGCTAAAGGAGGCATAAGTTGGAGCAAGCTGGGCGTTATCGGCATCATCATTGGCCGTGTTGGTGAGTTCCTCTTTTTCAGAAGGCAGGTAGAGGTTTTGGAGCTTAAAGTCGTACTTGACTACTTTAATATTCTGGCTGAGTTCGCGACCTCGCCCTGCCGGGTCGTTATAGGTCAGCTTGAGAGGGTAAGTTTGGGCCGGGGCGGTTGGCGCGAAAGATTTAAAGGCTTTGAATAAATAACCTTGCGGGAAAAGGTGCAAAGCTTCCTCACCGATAGTGCCTTTAAGCTCCTGGGGCAGCCAGTTGGTGTCGGGTTCCAGCCTGATTTCCAGCGTCCGGCCCTGGAAAATCTCGTTTCCACCAATGTTAAGTTTAAGATTAATTCTGGTAGGACGCGGCCAATTCCTGGCCTCAATCAGGGTTGCTCCTGTGTTGGCGATTTCGGGGGTGTCGGAACCGGGCCGGATTTGAAGCAAGCCCCGCTCGAAATATTGTAATTTAAGCCCCTCCTGGGTTAATTCGCCACTGATGGGAAGCCCCAGCATAGTAATACCGTTGTGGCCTTCCCAAAAAGTTTTAAAGGTTCCAGCGATAGCCTGGCCTGTCTCCTGAAAAAAAGTCCGAGTAGCTGTATTAGGGCTATTTTTAGCGCTCTGAAAGCTCAACTCCCTGGCATCGGCCAGTTGTCGGCCTAAAAAGCCCAGTTGGATCTGATTCTGGATATTTTGCTCGGTTGGATGGGCTTCCAGCAAGGCTTTCTCAAATAGCTGGACGGTAAAGCCGTTCTGGGTGAATTCTTCGCTTAAAGGGTTGCCGAACAGAGCCAGGCTTCCACGTTCCTGCCAGTATTTAAGAAAAGTCCCGGAAATATAATGGCCGGTTTCTCCGACGTAATATTTATCGCTGGACAAAGCTACAGTTGTCCCGGCTAACGAGGCCGTTGGTGGGACTTCGGCTGGTTCGCGTTCGAGGAAACGCGCCGAAGCTACACTTAGATGGGTGGTAGCAGTAGATTGTCCCTGGATGGCGGGAATCTCGGCGGCCCTGGCCTGCGAATAGTAACAGGCCGGGACCAGCCCTATCAGCAGCGATAGTAGCAAGGCAGCCAGCATAACGATAGCTATGATACCACTGGCCCGTTGCAGACGGGTGCTAGTGTAACTTTCGTTGTTTTTTTTATTATTTAACTGCTGGGGCGTACCGCCACCGCCAATGGGCCGGTTGGCGGACCGCCGACGGCGCTCTTCCTGGGAAGGCCCACGCTGGGGTTCAATTTTAGGCATATTTACCAAGTAGACTAAGGTTGGATAAAAAACAAACACAACTGGCAAAAATCCAGGCGCTTTATAGCACTCTTCAGGTTAGCTATTCAAAGTTTTTAATGTGAAAGAATAGCAAAACAGGCTGAACTTTGCTATCTATCCGAGTTTGAGCCTTTATTATACATTAATTCAAGCGTACTGCTCAAATTGATTTTGATGCTAAAGTAAGGAAAAAGCAAAGTAGCAAGGAGGCAGTGAATGCAAAGTCGCCACCTGATTCGGATTTGCATCCTCATAGGTTCAGGATTTTAACCAGAGGACACCTTTTATATTTCGGCCTTAAACTGACTTTCCACTTCCCTGGATGCTAAAGTTACTTTTTGGGCTTCTCGGTTTCCTTAACTTTTTCGGTCTTAGGTTCTTTAGTTTCCTTCGATTTAGCGTCGAGTATAAGGGTAGGGGTAGGGGCAGGGATGGCCGTGGTGGCTGGTTGAGTCGGCGGGTTACTTTGTGTTTCGGGGATATTGCTGTTATTACCATCGGAATTAATGTTTATATCGTCATTGCCCTGGTCTTCGCCAGTTTCGGTTTGTTGACCCGGTTTAGCCGTTTTTTTTGGAATAGAATCCCTACCTAAAGTCCCTGGAATGAGGGTTGGCGTAATTAACACTATAATTTCACCGCTCCCAACCGGGGCTGTGGAAATAATCTCCCTGGTTATGACTACAGTAGTACCTATAACCTGGGTAACACCCACCGATATAGGCGTTTGAGCGGAGCCAGTTGGAGTAACGCCAGGCGTGCGAGTCAGGCCAGCAGGGGCAGTGATGCTAAATAGATATGGTTCCGGTAATACTTGCAGTGCCGGTGATAGTTACAGTGCCGGTGATAGTTACAGTGCCGCTAATAGCCGGAGTGAAAGTACCGGTTATAGACACAGTGCCGCTAATAGCCGGAGTGACGGAAAGGTTTGTAGGGCTAATAGCCGGGCTAACTGAAGGTGTGCCGGTTGGTCCGGTACGGGGCGTTACCGCTATAACCGTTGGGGTGGGTTTAACCTGGGTTTGATTTCGGACCATATCCAGTTGTTGCACCAGTTTATCAAGCTCCTGGCTGGCCTGGGTAACATTGGCCGGATTAGCCGCTGGCTTTTGGACAAGCTGGCTGGTCAGTTGGGCCAGCCGGGTTTGCTGAGCTTTGATAAGGTCGTTCTGGTCGCTGGTGAGAGCGGTATTAT
>JAYSYV010001325.1:0-3299 GCA_043727245.1 Chloroflexota bacterium
GAAATGGGTAAATATATAATTCACTTGTGGTTAAGTTGTTGCCAGAGTGATATGCTATAATAACCTTCGTCAGACCGATTTTGCAGACGTTGACCGGGGCTTATTTTTAGTAGCTGACTGGCTAACCGAGGTTTACAGGATGTCGAAGCAATCTGAAACAGGCGTTACCGTTCCAAAAACGCGGCCCGGCGCAGATGTCCAGGTAGAAGATGTCATCCGGCTACGTAAACCGCATCCCTGTGGTAGTTTTGATTGGCGAGTAGTAAGGGTAGGAGCCGATATAGGTTTGCGTTGCCTGGGCTGCGACCATCGGGTGAATTTGGCCCGCTCCGAGTTCGAGCGACGCTTTAAAAGCTACCTGGAACGGCCTGGCCCCACCTAAAGTTGAACTACCAGGCGTGAACCGGCTTTACAGCCGCTGGAAACGAATTGAGGCACAATGTCGAGTAGCTCTGACTACAATCCAAACCGAAAAGACCCTGAAATCATCCCGGCTGTCCCTCATCCTGAAATGACCAGGCCGGAAGACTCGACTCCACCTAACGCCCAGAATTTCTTTTCGGGTGACGGTGGTCCTAATACTTTGCCGGGAAATAACCCTGCTGCTTCGACCGGGTCTTTTGATGACTTTAACTCAAGTGAACCTGCTGATATGAAGAGCGGTTATATTGACTGGTCTGCGCTTTCACGTAACAAACCGCCAGAGCAAAAGGTTCGTCCGTCCTCCATTCTCAACAACCGCGATTTTATGCTGCTTTGGGTGGCCCAGGGTCTCAGCCAGACCGCCCAGAATACCTTGAACCTGGCCCTGGTAAATTTCGTCTACCTGTTGAGCGGCGGCTCGCCCACTCAGACCGCTATCGCGACAGTTGCGTTTGTGCTGCCAGGGGTATTTTTTAGCGCCCTGGCCGGTGTTTTTGTAGACCGGATTGATAAACGCCGCATCTTGATTATTACCAATATTCTGCGGGCTTTAGTTATTCCCTGGCTGGTCTTTATGGCGGACATTCCACTGGCCTATGCCATTCCGCTGATTTTCTTAATTACCTGCCTTTTCTCGACCTTCAGCCAGTTTTTCGCCCCGGCGGAAGGGGCTATCATTCCGTATATAGTCAAACAGGACCAGCTTACCCAGGCTAATTCACTCTTTCAAGTTACCCTTTTTGGCTCCCAGTTTCTCGGTTTTAGCATTTTAGCGCCGCTGTTGCCGCGCTGGATTGGCAGTCAAAACCTGTTCTGGGTAATTGCGGTCATCTATGTAATTTGTATCTTTCTGACCTGGTGGCTGCCGCATGACCTGGAAAAGGATATGCCCAAATCGACCGAGCCTACCAAAAGTATTGTATCCTCACTCTGGCACGATATTAAAGAGGGCTGGCGTTTTATCCGGTCGAACCGGCCTATCTGGCGGGCGATTGTCTATCTTTCAATGATTCAATCGGTTCTTTTCACCATGACCGCGATTGGTATTCCCTATGTTTCCAAGAAAGGTACTGGTCTGGGCCAGGAGGAAGGCGATATTATTTATGTCCTGGCTCCGCTGAGTATCGGTCTGGCTATTGCGGTCTACCTGGTAAATAAACTTATAACCTCGCGTAACCGCGATAAAATCCTGGTCTGGGCCACTTACGCCATGGGCGTTACCCTTTTTCTGGTTGGGTTGGTCAAACCTTTGGCCGACCTCTGGGTCGGTATCTTCACGCCGGGAGTACCGATAGGTGGACCGGGTCTTTACCTGGTTTTAATCTCGCTCTCAATTCCGGTAGGGTTCTGGATTGGTCTGTTAAATATTCCGGCCCTGACGATTTTGCAGGAACAATCGCCTAAAGAAATTGTCGGACGTGTCTACGCGGCTTACTTCACCTTTGCCAATCTGGTCAGTATCTTCCCGATTCTTTTCGCTGGAGCGATGGGCGACATAATCGGTCTGGTTCCGACGTTCTTCCTGATTGGACTGGCTGTAATAGGCATTGGTTATTATTGCCACCGGGACCGGCTAAAATATAAAAAAATCTCACAAAAACAGGTTAGTTAGTTTGGACGAAGGGAAAGGCTGTAACGTTGGCAGACATTTTATGGACTCCCTGGCGGTTGGACTTTATTTTAGGAGCCAAGAAGCCGGGCTGTGTCCTGTGTGACAAGGCCCACCAGGGTAATGTACCGGATGCTGAAAATCTGGTGCTTTACCGGGGCCAGCATTGCTTTATAATCCTCAATCTTTATCCCTACAGCATCGGCCATCTGATGGTCTTGCCCTACCTCCATACCAACGACTTTGTGAGCCTGGCCCCGGATACCCTGGCCGAATTGACCGACCTGACCAGGCGCGGTGTGGCTCTCCTGAAACAAACCCACCACCCGGACGGCCTTAACCTGGGGATGAACCTGGGGAAAGTAGCCGGGGCTGGCATTGATGACCATCTCCACATGCATATCGTCCCGCGCTGGAACGGCGACAATAATTTTATGCCGGTCCTGGGTCAGACGCGTATGATGCCCGAAACCCTGGAACAGACCTACACTAAACTCAAAGCTCCGCTTAAAGATTACTTCGAGCCGCCCTCCGGTGGCTGGCAAGATTAAGACAGGAGACTGTAGTCAGTAAATGCAAGATCACTACCTGCTTCGAGCTTACCTTCTCGCTGGTTCAGGATTGAAACAAGATTAAATATATTACATACTGACTTTATTTTCTCCTATTTGTTAGCACTAAATCCTGATTACTGGCTCCTCTGAAAATAGCAGCGCCTGACCCGCAAGGCTGCAATTGGAAGGCTAGTTCTTAAGGAGCTGTTGCATTACATTTCGTTTACTAGCTACTCCTTAAGCGATACTAACCCCAACATAAAAGGTCGCGGTATAGCCATCACCCTCCTTGACCGTTTTAAGCAGCAACACAGTGCCGCCACTCTGATAGATGTTGTCCATGGCGTTCTTCATATTAGTCTGACCGTGGCTCTTGTAGGGAATCAGGGCAAAAACCTGCTCGCTAAGGGTGTCATCAAAGAAAAGCTGCGAGGTAAAGGTATGGGACTTGGTGGCATCCAGGGCGCTTCGCAGCTTGAAATGAATGTGGACCGCCCGACCCTGATACCAACCGGGGTAAATGGTGGTAAATTGGGCTTTGCCATTGGCATCTGTTACCTGATAACCCCGCAAAAAGTTTTGACCCACAGTGTTATTCTGCCTAACGTCTGAATAACTTCCCAGAGCGTCACAATGCCAGATATCCCCGAAGGCTCCGGCGTAGGCGCTACAGGCTCTGGAACTTACACTTGACACATTGAAGACCAGTCGCA